>CALMQC010000139.1 GCA_937871895.1 uncultured Roseateles sp.
TTTCAGCGCAGCACCGAGGACTGGTTGAGCCGACACGAACTGCAAGCGGAGGGTTCGCAGACAAGCTTTGTGGTCGTGGCTGATCGTGAACTCACAGCGGTCGATCAAGCCAATGCACTTCTGGCCATGCTGAGTAGCCGGTCTGTCCGACATGTCCGCATCGGCCCCGTCGAGAGGGAAGGCGAAGAAGCAGCGACCAAGCTTGCCGCCGGCCACTGGGTAGAGGCTGATCGTGACGATCTGAAGGTGCTGGCGGCGCGTGTGCTTTACGAGGCGGGCCGACTGGATGGCGAAGCCTTCCTCGATGCGCTGGGTGGCTACGTGTGTCGTGCGTCTATGCCCGTTGTTGAGCCTGCAGAGGAACTGCCATGAAAGCGGTCGATCCAAACGTGCAGGGCGGACTGCCCACGCCAGCGGCGGTCTACTTGCTGCAACGTCGTGATGGTTTGCGGTTCAAGATCGGCTGGGCCCTGGAGCCGGTGCTCCGGGTGCAACGCCTGCCTGAGTTCAGCGCGGACGAGTTGGACCTGGTGGGATCCCACGCCGTGTGGCTCCCCACGGTGAGCCGAGCCCAGCAGTTCGAGCGGGCGCTTCATCGCGGACTGGCTACCTACCGTGTACTGCCTAGCCACACCCAGGACGGGCACACCGAGTGGTTCTTGCCGACGGCTCACCCCACGGCGATTCGCCTCATTCGGCAGATGCCTATCGGCGCGGACGCCAAGCTGCCGCCTTCCATCGTGGCCTTCTTGGACGAACCCCAGGCCTGTGCGCTAGAGCAGACGGGCCATAGCGCCAGCGCGGTCGTGATGCAGGCGCAGGACGCACTGTGGGTGATGGAGGACCTCTTCCTGCGCGTCGCAGCTTGCTGCGAGCTCAGCGTCGAGAGCGATGGCGACCGGCATTCGATCCGCCTGATCCGCTTTAGAACCCGCGTCAATGGCGCGCTGGAAACCCTGCGGTGGGCGGTGCTGGATATAGAGCGCTATCGATGGCGGGCCAATGACCAAGCCGGCGCCTTTGTGCACATGATGGCCTACGACGGCGACGATCTCGTGCTGACTCTGACGCCCATGCGCCAGGTCCGCACCTGGGCAGATGGTGCACTGGTCTGGCAAGTGATGGCGTTGCTGGAGCGACTGAGAGCTGCGGCTAGCAAGCCAGTCTTCGGCAAACCCAAGCTCGATCCTGCAGCCCAGGTGGTGCCACCCAGATTGACGACGCTGCCCAAGCCAGCGCGAGCGGCACGTAGAGGTGCGCGATGAACTGCCTTATCAGTCCGACGACGTGCGCCGGCTTTGAGGCTTGGCGACGGTGTCTGTCTCGAAGAGGTAAGCCACGGGGACTTTCAGGCTGGTGGCGATCGCGTAAATCATGGTCAGCGTTGGGTTCGCCTGGCCCGTTTCGATGCGACTCATGTAGGTCCGGAACAGTCCACAGGTGTGCGCGAGATCCTCCTGGGTCAGCCCGGCAGCTTGCCTGAGCTGCCGCACTCGCCTCCCAAACTTGAACTGGACACCTGCAGCCACCCGCGCACTGTCCCGTTCGTACACTCATTCGTACACACACTAATTCGCACATTCGTGAGCCTCCAGGGCCACGGACATGCGTACTCACAGGGAAAAATCATGAAGAAACATGCACGCATGCTGTGCCTCGAGCGCAGCAATTTGGTTGCCCTTGGCCTCGTTGTTGTTGGTGGGCTTTCAGCTTGTGGCGGTGGCGGCTCCAGCGCTGCCACGCCAAGCCCGGCGCCGGTCGCCGCAACGCCAAGCACGCCCGCTTCCACGCCGTCGACCGGTGGGACGCCATCCACCAGTGACTGCCCGATGACCAATGCAGCGGATGCCTGGATCAACAACCGGCTTGGCTGCCTCAAGGTGGGGCAGCCTTTCATCGACTTGGCGAGTTCAGCAACCGGTACTCGCTCCGACATCGCCTTTGTCATCCGGCAGCTGAACTTGGATGCAAGCTTCAACAACGTGCTTAGCAACAACGCCGCCCGCTACTTCCGCCACTTCGTTTGCGTTCGTAACGCACCTGCCGGTCTTACCGATGGACTCAACCGATTGAGCCTAGCGACCGACCTGTCTGTTTCGATCGGAACCAGCAACGGCAGCCAACGAAAGCCGCCACAGATTGGTGCCGTTACTCTCGAAGTTGCGGGAGGGAACGGACCGGGCTGGACCGCCATGACTTGCGATCCTGCGGTTCACCCGGTGATCGTCGACTTCGACAGCAAGCTCATTCAGAGCCTGAATCCGGTGGCGCTTGCAGCGCTGCAGGTCTTTGACCTGTGAGGAGTGGCCCATGTTCAAAGGCATCCTTGCAACGGAGATGGACGAACTCGGCGTCAGCGGCGAAACAGCTTTTGCGCTCAATGCAGATCCCTCCCACACATCACGAAGAGGCACGAATCGAAGTTCGATGCAGCCATTGCCGGCGGCCGGCGTCCGTCTCGCTGTGGTGGTTGCGCTGTGCGTGGGTGGCATCGCCTTGCTGCCGTTTGGTCCTGGGGCCAAGCCGCAGTCGGCGCCTGCTGCTCAACTCCCAGAGCTCAAGCTATATGGCCTGGCGCTGAGCACTGCCACCGTCCCGGAATTCCTGCAAGCTGCAGGCAAAGCAGGAGTCCGGCTGATCAGCCGTGCAGACAGACCCTCGACCACTTTGGAGTTCGACGCTGCGGCTGCTGGTGTGCCAGGCTTGGAACGGTTCGAGCTTGAAAGAGCTGGCAATGACATCCTGTATGTGCGCTTCCAACTCAGCAAGGATCCGGACGTCGAGGTGCAATTTCGCAAGATGCTCGAAGCCAAGTACGGCGCCCCCAGTGGAAACAGTCAGAGCTTCACCGAGCGCTACTTCAGAGGCCAAGTCCAGTGGCACTTCGCCAATGAAATGACGCTGATCTACGACCGTCCGTTCATGGACGAACCCATGCTGACCTACTTGAACTCCGTGAAGTTCGAGCGCGCCGAGGCCGACGCAAAGCTTCAAGCAGCGAAGGTCGCCAAGGAAGCCTCGAAGACGCACGAGGAGAAGTTCTGATGGGTACGTTGATAGAGCCCTTGGCCTGGAACGACCAAGACGAGGTGTATGGATTCAAGGTGAAGAGCTTCTTCTTTGACGGCGCAGCTGCAGAGCAAGAGGATGACTACATCAAGCGGAATCTTCCGATCTTCAAGGTGGCCAGGCCCAAGGTGATCGCGACAGAAACGGAACGCCGAAATTTCAGGATCGGCAACGTGGTCGCCCAACCAGACGGCGTGCTCGAACATGGGAACGGGCTGCTGTCGTTGGAGTTCAAGCCCCAGGGGAAGAAGGAGCACGGCCCCAAGCGGTGGCAACAGCAGATTCCGCTGACAGGCATGCTGCAGTGCATGGTCGCTGCTATTGCCGTCGCGAGCGAAACAGGCAAGCCGACACTCCCGCTGCTGCGCTGCTACAACGCGCTATACATGCTGAGCCCCAGCCCGGCCGTGGTGAGCAAAGTTCTGAAGCTGTTTGAGCTTGCCCCGATGTACTGGGACGATGAATCATCAGTGGCGTCGAGTCGCATTGCCAAGCTGTGCGAGCCCTGGGTTCGCGAGACTTTCCCTGACAACGGGGAAGAGGCCCAGAAGCGGCGTCAGATGGGCGAAGAGTTGCACGAACAGTTCTTGCGTCGTTGACTTCGGCCATGCCTGGACCCGTTGTCCAGGCACCGCGCGGGCGCCAATCAGTGAAACTACAGCTAGGTTTGGAGGAGTTCTATGACGCCGGCTGAACGCTCTGCCAAGATGGTCGCTGCCATCGGCCTGTTTCGGCACACGGAGGCGACCAAGGCCTCCAGTGGGTTTGCGCGCGAGCTAGCTGTTCACCCGATGCCTTGGCCTCAAGCGGGCACGCGGCAGGCGGGTGGTGTCGCGCTTGCCGACTCGCCCTCGGCCTTGAGTGAAAGCTTGATCGAGGTGATGTTTGGATCGCGGCCACGAAGGCGCGTCGGGCCCACCGAGCCGGTCGACAGCAAACCTGCTTCGCTAGACGGCTTGGAGGTGACTGAGGTGGGGCCTGACGCAACCATCTGACTTTGGCTGGCTGGCGTCAGCGGAACGCGGGGTGTATCAATGTTGCTTCACCACAGCCTCTAGCGTAGGCTCAGACGGATATGCAGGCCGCCGAAGACTAGGTTCGATAACGCCCCGGGTGATACGACCTCGTCACGTTGGAGTTTGGAGACCGACATGCACTTCTTTCTCATCCTGATCCCGCTTGCTTTGGCCTTGTTCCTTCCCTGTTTGATACGTC
>CALMQC010000140.1 GCA_937871895.1 uncultured Roseateles sp.
CTTCGCCCACCGTCAGCACCAGCACCAGCACCGGCACCAGCACCGGCACCGGCACCGGCACCGGCACCGGCACCGGCACTGGCGCTGCCGGCGCCGCCAAAGCCGCCAGCCCGGCCCGGCTTTTCGAAGAATGTGCCGACACCCCCGACCGGGCCATGGTTGCCGAGGTCTACAACCTGCGCGTCGGCGCCAGCTCGCTGGCCGAGATGCGCAACCGCAAGCCCGTGAAAACCGTCTGCCTCTCGCAGCTCAACATCTCGCCCCGCGACTTCCGCGAAGGCTTCCCTGGCATGGACCGGATCGAATGGTTCGGGCTCGACATCCGCTTCACCGTGGACATGCCGCAAGACATGACACGCGACATCCTGCTGCTGTCAGACGACGGCTCCAGCCTCAGCATCGACGGCGTCGAGGTGCTCAACAACGACGGCATCCATGCCCCCGCTGCGGTGAAGGCCTCGGTCAAGCTCACCAAAGGCCCCCACGCCTTCCGCGTTCGCTACTTCCAAGGGCCAGGCACCGGCATCGCCCTCATGCTGACCTGGAAGCGCCCCGAGGACACCGAGTGGGGCTACATCGCCCGCCGCATCATCAGCCGCCCTGACGCGCCCGCGAAGCCGGCTGAGGTCGGCCAGCCTTGAAGCCAAGTTCACCGCAGTGCCGCGATGCCCTCGGGCCTGGCACCTAGCGCTGCCGCTGCCATCAAGGAAGCCTTGCCGAGCCGAGTCACCGGCATGCCGCAGGTTCAAGGCCGAGGGACTCATAGAATCCGGCCCCTCGCTCGCCGTAGTTCAATGGATAGAACGGCCGCCTCCTAAGCGGCAAATACAGGTTCGATTCCTGTCGGCGGGACCACCCGGGAGCCAGCCGCCGCACACAGCCCATAGAGGATCTGACCGTGGACGAACGAGAGCGCATTCACCTGCTGTTGATCGACGACGCGAAGCTGGCCCTTAAGGACGTTCAGGCAGGGCGGACCTTCGAGGCAGATCCGGCGCTAGAGCCCATGCAGGCGCGCCGAGCGGCTCAGTGCAATGTTGCATTGGATGCACGATTCGGAACCCATTCAGCCGAACTGCCCGAGCTGGATCACGATGCGTAATACCAAGTCCCCCATCCTCGTGGTTGTCTATGACACCGCCAAAGGGCTTCACAAGGCCGGCTTGATGGATCGCATCACCTTCCGTCGAAGTTTTGGCCCAAGCCGCAGAACCGCATTTCGGCTCGACAGACTCGCCAGGCGGCGATCTCCGCTCGTTCGACGCCGTCGATGAACCGACCTCAGCGTCTCTCCGCTTTCGATCCAGCGCTAGCTGCAAATTTCATATGACTTCGCCCACCTCTAGCTGGGCGCTAGCAACAAGGCACAAGAATGACCTTCGCCCTCGACGCGCTTCTGCGTGACAGCGCCTACAAGCTCGATCAGTTCAAGCCCGCACAAATCAATTCGCTCCTGGCAGCGATCACGGTCAAGGACTCAGGCAAGAAGTCCGCGCCTTACGTCACCTGTCTTGTGCGTGGCAAGCCCATCAAGCTGACCCCAGAAGAGGCCATTCGCCAGCTCTACGTGATGGTCTTGCGGGATGAGCTTGGCTACCCAGTACAGCGCATGCAGCTCGAGTACGAAGTCGCATTCGGCCGCGAGAGAAAACGCGCTGACATCTGCGTCTTCGACAAGGACAAGGCGGATACGCCCTACATCCTGGTCGAATTGAAGAAGCCCAAGCTGAAAGACGGCAAGGAACAGCTCAAGAGCTACTGCCACGCCACCGGCGCACCGATGGGCGTGTGGACCAATGGCCAGCAGATCTCTTACTACCACCGCAAGGATCCGAACTACTTCGAAGACATCCCGGGCATCCCATCCGCCAAGCAGCGACTGTCCGACATCCTCAGAGAGCGTTGGACGATTGAAGACCTGGCCGCCCGCGACAAGTTGGTACACGAGCGCAAGTCGCTGAAGGACCTGATCCTCGAGATGGAGGACGAAGTGCTGGCCAATGCCGGCGTGGACGTCTTCGAAGAGCTGTTCAAGCTGATCTTCACCAAGCTCTACGACGAGCTGGAAGGTGGCCGCGACAAGAAGCGCCACCTTGTGTTCAAGAACTACGGAGAGACCGAGACCGAGCTGCAGGAAAAGATCCAAGACCTGTTCGACAAGGCGCGCGGGCGCTGGGAAGGCGTGTTCTCGACCGACGCCCGGATCGAACTGACGCCGAGCCACCTGGCCGTGTGCGTGTCATCGCTGGAGAAGGTCAAGCTCTTCAACTCCAACCTGGAGGTGGTGGACGAGGCGTTCGAGTACCTAATCAACAAGTCCAGCAAGGGCGAGAAGGGCCAGTACTTCACGCCGCGCTACGTGATCGACATGTGCGTGAAGATGCTCAACCCCCACGAGAGCGAGACGCTGATCGACACGGCAGCCGGCAGTTGCGGCTTCCCGGTGCATGGCATCTTCCACGTGTGGGAGCGGATCATGCAGGAGGAGGGCCTGACCAAGAGCCACCTCTTCACCACCGAGAAGAAGCCCGCGCGCTGTGAGGACTACGTGCGCGACAAGGTGTTTGCCATCGACTTCGACGAGAAGGCCGTGCGGGTAGGCCGCACGCTGAACCTGATCGCCGGTGATGGCCAGACCAACGTGCTGCACCTGAACACCCTGGACTAT
>CALMQC010000141.1 GCA_937871895.1 uncultured Roseateles sp.
CACGTCGAAGGCGTAGAGCCGCCCGGTGTTGCGCATGGCGGCCCCGATGGCGAGCGTCTTGCCGCCGGCCCCCGCGCAAAAGTCCGCCACCATCTCGCCGCGCTTGGGGGCCAGCAAGGCCACCAGCAACTGGCTGCCCTCGTCCTGCACTTCCACGGCGCCGGAGGTGAACACGTCCAGCTTGTTGAGCGCCGGCTTGCCATCCACCCGCAGGCCCCAGGGCGAGTACGGCGTGGGCACTGCCTGGATGCCCGCTGCGGCCAACTCAGCCTGGGCTGCCTCGCGTTTGGCCTTGAGGGTGTTGACGCGCAGGTCCAGCGGCGCGGCCTCGTTGAGCGCAGCGGCCAGGCGCCAGAACTCGTCGTCCCCAAGGCGCGCCAGCAGCGGCGTGGCCAGCCAGTCGGGCAGGTTGTGGCGCAGCTTGGGGGCGAGGGTGCTGCGGTCGATGGCGCGGGACTGGTCGAGCCACGCCCCTTCAGCCGGTGTCAGCGCACTGCGCAAAAAGCTCTCGCTGCCCCGCCACGCGAGGATGGCCAGCCGGCGCGGCATCGGGCCCGAGCCTGACTGCGCCAGGTGCTGCCACAGCAGGCGCTCGCGCAGCACGGCGTAGACGGTCTCGGCCAGACTGGCGCGCTCGCGCGGGCCCAGGTTGCGGTGTTGGCGGAAGAAGGCCGAGACGGCGGCGTCGGCCGGCGCGTCGAGCTTGAGGACGTTGGCGACCAGTTCGGCCACCAGCTCCAGCAGGGCGTTGGGATGCATAGCTGGCATTATCGAGGGCGCACCCTGGACGCCACCCATGCAACTGCTTCGCCATCTTCGCCACCGCCCTCGCCTGCTGATCGCGCTCGCGCTGGGCGTGGTGACGCTGGCCTGGCCGCTGGCGGCGCCGTGGTCGGTGCGCGGCCTGCTGGGCTGGAACGTGGGTGTCTGGAGCTATCTGGCGCTGATGCTGCCCTACCTGCTGCGTGCCGATGGCGCGACGGTGCAGCAGCGCGCGCGCGAACAGTCAGGCGGCGGCGCGGTGATCCTGGTGCTTGCCATCGGTGGTGCGGTCAGCAGCCTGGGGGCGATTGCGCTGGAACTGCGGCCGGGCGCCGAGGCCGGCCAGCTGCTCACCATCGGCACGGTCGTGGGCTCCTGGCTGCTGTTGCCGGTCGAGTTTGCAATCAGCTATGCCAGCCTCTACCACCGTGGCCCGCACGGCCCGCATGGTCTGGAGTTCCCGGGCGCAGAAGGGCAGCCGCCCGACTTCAGCGACTTCCTCTACTTCGCGGTGACCCTGGCCACCACCTCGCAGACCTCGGACGTCACGGTCAGCAGCCGGCCGATGCGGCGCCTGGTGCTGCTGCACGCGGTGGTCGCCTTTGTGTTCAACACCAGCGTGCTGGCGCTGCTGATCAACATCCTGGCCGGAATGGTCAGGCCATGAAGAGCTGAGCGGCGCCGCTCGCCACACGCACGCGGCTGCCCTCAACGCTGAGCTGGCCTTCCACGAACCACCGCACGGCTTGCGGGTACATGCGGTGCTCCAGCTTCAGCACCCGTGCCGCCACGGTGTCGGCATCGTCGCCCGGCAGGATGGGCACCACCGCCTGCGCCACCATGGGCCCGTGGTCCAGCTCGGCGGTCACGAAGTGAACGGTGGCCCCAGACGCATGGCAGCCGGCCTCGATGGCGCGCTCGTGGGTGTGCAGGCCCGGGAAGCTGGGCAACAGCGAGGGGTGGATGTTGAGCAAGCGCCCCGCATAGTGCGCCGTGAAACCCGGCGTCAGGATGCGCATGAAGCCCGCCAACACCACCAGGTCGGGCGCAAAGGCGTCGATGGCGGCTTGCAGCGCGGCATCAAAGGCCTCGCGGCTCGGGTAGGCCTTGTGGTCCACCACGCCGGTGGGCACACCATGCTCGGCCGCGAACTTCAGCCCCGCCGCATCGGGCCGGTTGCTGAGCACCGCCGCCACCTCGGCCGGCCAGCCCTCGGATCGGCAGGCCTTAACAATGGCCTCCATGTTGGAGCCCCTGCCGGAGATGAGGATGACGAGCTTTTTCATGGGGCGCGCAGTGTAACAATCCGACCCCTTTTCGATGCCCGCCCCGGCACACAAGGCTGGGCCTGGCGCGCACCCCGGCCCACCCATGCCGCAGCAGCTCCACATCCTCGACCTCGAAGCCGCCATCAACTGGTGGCGCGACCGCAGCACCACCCAGCCGGGTGACGCGCTGGACGCGCCCCTGCAGGCGCTGGCCGAGGTCTATGGCCGCATGGTCTTCGAGCGCCTCAGCAGCGTCGACGCCGGCGCGCTGCCCTCGGCCGCCCTGGACGCCTGGCTCGCCTGGTACGCCACCACGCCGGACTCCCCCTGCATCGCCATCTGCTCCACCGCCCAGGGCGACCCGCTGTGCAAAGGCTGCGGTCGCAGTTTTGACGAGGTGCAGCACTGGCCCGCGCTCGACGCTTTCGAGAAGCGCGCCGTCTGGCGCCGCATCACGCTGGAAGCCTCGGCCTGGCGGTTCAACCGCTACGCCGAGCGCGGCTGACCGGTATGCGCTTCGCAGACGATGTGCGGCGCCTGGTGCCGCTGGCCTGGCCGGTGTTTGTGGGCCAGATCGCGGTGATGCTGTTCAGCACCGTGGACACGCTGATGCTGGGCCAGGTCAGCGCCCAGGACCTGGCGGCGCTGGCCGTGGGCTCGGCGGCCTATGTCACCGTCTTTGTCGGCCTCATGGGCATCGTGCTTGCCGTGGCGCCACTGGCCGGCCGGCACTTTGGTGCGGGCGAGTACGCGGCCGCCGGCCACACGTTCGTGCAGGCGCAGTGGCTCGGGCTGCTGCTGTGCGTGCCCGGCTGCCTGCTGCTGTGGTGGCCCGAGCCCTTCATCTGGCTGGCCGAGTTGGATGCCACCCAGGCCGCCAAGGTGCGCGACTACACGCGGCCCGAGGCCTTCGCCCTGCCCTTTGCGCTGCTGTTCACGGCCTTCCGGGGTTTTGCCCAGTCGGTCAGCCGGCCCAAGGCGGTGATGTCGCTGCAGGTGCTGGGCTTGCTGCTGAAGGTGCCGCTCAATGCCGTGCTGGTGTTTGGCGCCGGGCCCGTGCCGGCCCTCGGGGTGGCGGGCTGCGGCTGGGCCACGGCGGCAGCGATGACGGTGCAGTCCGTGGCCGCCATCGTGCTGCTGCGCCGCGACGCCGCCTACCTGCCCTTTGCCATCAAGCCGCTGCACCGCAGCCGACCCGAACTGAAGGCACTGCGTGCGCTCATCAAGCTGGGCGTGCCCATGGGCGGCTCCATCCTCGTCGAGGTGACGGGCTTCACCTTCATGGCCTTCTTCATCGCGCGGCTGGGGGACACGGCCGTGGCCGGGCATCAAATTGCCGTCAACTTGGTGGCCATGATGTTCATGCTGGCGCTGGCCCAGGCCACGGCGGCGGGCACCCTGGTGGCCCAGCACCTGGGCGCCGGTGAGCCCGAAGCCGCGCGCCGCGTGGGCCGCGGGTCGATGAGCTTGTCGACGGACAGCTTCGAG
>CALMQC010000142.1 GCA_937871895.1 uncultured Roseateles sp.
TCAATGTTCGTTCGCATCTTGTGTACCTCGGAAGACCTGGGTACACATACTACCACCGTTGCGCGGAATCGGAAACCTAACCCTTTGCAGGGACTTCCCGTTGAGTCAACAGGCCAGTGTCTTCTTCCTTCCAGAGCTGAATTGAATTGATCCTGTCACGCAGTCACGACGGTGGCATTCGCAAGGTGCGTTGGGGCCGAGCAGGATCGGGCAAGTCCGGTGGTGTGCGGGTGATCTACTTCACTCGCACCGCCGAAGGTGAGGTCGTCTTGCTTACGCTTTACGCAAAGTCCAAGACCGACAACCTTACCGGGCAAAAGTTGAAGGATATCCGCCGTGCCCTCGAAGAGTAAGCCCCTCAGCAATGCCGCGCTGGCCAAGTACGAGGCCACGCGCGATCTCGCGGCCGAGTTGCTCCAGTCCGTGCGTGAAATGAAGGCTGGTCACGTTCAGGTCGTGTCGTCGCCCGTCATCGAGGCACGACGGAAAACAGGCCTGTCACAGTCTCAGTTCGCAGCACTCATGGGGGTATCCGTACGCACCCTCCAAGGTTGGGAGCAAGGGCGCAAACAACCGAGCGGTGCGGCCCGCACCTTGCTCGCAATCGCCAGCACCAATCCAAAGGCATTGTTGGCGGTGGCCAGCAAGTGAGCGGCGGGCACGCATGACGCCCAACCCCTCCGTCAAGGGGACGTCTTGCGCCAAGGCGCAAGCCGCCCCTTACGTCGAACGTTGGGCGTCACCAAGAGAGCTCATTGCACTCCGTTAGCGCATTTGCTAACATCCGGCATGGCGTTTGAGATTGAGTACTTTCACGAGCGCGTTCGCACCGAAATCGAAGCCTGGCCTGTCGATGTTCTAGCCGACTATCTGCGCCTTGCTGAGCTACTCACTGAGTGTGGGCCAAGCCTTCGCCTGCCTCATTCACGCGCCTTTGGAGATGGCCTCTTTGAGCTGAGGCCGCGTGGTCGAGCCGGTAGTGGTCGCGCGTTTTACTGCTTTATGGTCGGTAAGCGCGTCGTTGTGTTGCACGCCTTCATCAAGAAGTCGCAGCAAACACCGGAAAGAGATTTGAAGCTAGCGCGCAAGCGCCTCAAGGAGTTGCAAGATGGCTGAACCGAAGTACAAACCCGTCCCTCACGATCACAAGGCTATGCTCGCCAAGGCTCGCACACGGAAGGGCTTCACCGAAGCCTATGACGCGCTGGCGCTTGAGTATCAAGTTGCAGGGCAAATGCTGAAAGCCCGCTCTCGCGCTGGCCTCACTCAGGATGCCGTGGCCGAGCGAATGGGCACAACCAAGAGTGCAATCTCCCGGTTGGAGTCAGCTGGCAAGCACGCGCCTTCACTTGCTACGCTCAAGCGCTACGCAAGCGCCGTCGGCTGCGAGCTTCAGGTCAAGCTGGTTCGGCACAAGGCACCGTGACGCCCAACCCTTCCATCGAGAGGACGTCGCCCGGCAAGCCGGTCAGTCTTGCTCCGCGCAGCGGCTTCGTCCAACCCTTCGGTCAACGCGACAGCCAACGGCATAGCACCTGGCCCGCGCAGCACTGCGGCCTCGCGGGGCACGCGCTTCAGCTCAATCGTTGTGCATCAGAAACGAGCTCCTGCGATTGACCGTGTGATGTTTGATGTATGATGCACAGCATCGGGAGCTTCATCATGCGCACCACGCTGGCCATCGACGATGACGTCCTCGCTGCTGCCAGGCACCTCGCTGAGCGTGACCACAAGAGCATCGGAGAGGTCATCTCCGCGCTCGCCAGGCAGGGCTTGACTCGGAGCACGCGCGGAGCGCGCGCTGAGCGAAACGGAGTTCCCCTGCTGGCAAGCCGCCGCGGTGCGGCACCGGTCACCCCCGAACTGGTCAGCCAGCTGCGCGACGAACTGCCGTGACCGTCTACCTCTTGGACGTCAACGTCCTCATTGCCTTGGTAGACCCGGCGCATATTCAGCACGACCAGGCGCACGATTGGTTCGCTCGGGTGGGCCACAAGGCATTCGCCACCTGCCCGCTCACCGAGAACGGCCTCCTCCGGATCATCGGGCATCCAAAGTATCCAAACTCGCCGGGACCACCTAGCGCTGTACTCCAGTCGCTTGTCGCCATTCGCGCGCTTGCCGGCCACACGTTCTGGCCGGACGATCTCAGCATTGCCGACGCCGAGTCCTTCGCTTCGGAACTCCTTTCGAGCCACTCGCGCGTCACGGACAGCTACTTGCTTGCTCTTGCGCATGCCAACGGCGGGCGCCTTGCCACCATGGATCAGAGGCTCGCCACCGAGGTTGCGCTGGGCGGCAAGAAGGCGCTCGCGCTCATTCAGGCGGGCTGATGCCAGCCCGCTTCGCCCGAGCGGACGGCCACCGGCACGGAACCGTAACCGCCATTCAGATCATTCGTTAGCATCCATGGACATCCCCGGCGTCGATACTCTCCCGCGTCTCGGCAGCGGGTTCATGCTCCGGCGACTCACCAGCGACGACTTGCCTGAGTTTCAGGCGTATCGCCACGATCCGGAGCTCGGTCGATATCAGGGTTGGTCGGCCATGTCAGACCCGGAGGCGGCCGCATTCCTCAGCGAGATGAACACGGTGCCGCTTCTCAGTTTCGGCAACTGGACGCAGATCGGCATCGCCGACCCCGACACCCGGCGCCTCATCGGTGACATTGGCATCTTTCTTGGCCCGGACGGCCGTTGCGCGGAAATCGGGTTCACCCTGGCGCGTCACGCCCAAGGCCGCGGCGTTGCCACAGCTGCGGTCTGCGAGGCAATCAAGTTCATTTTCGTCTCGACCAAAGTCGATCGCGTCATCGGAGTCACCGATGCAAGGAACTCAGCATCGGTTCGGTTGCTTGAGCGCGTGGGCATGCTGAGAACACAAGCCACCGAAGCCATCTTCCGCGGAGAACGGTGCACTGAGTTTTCCTACGTGTGCGGTTGCGACTCGCACAGGGGAAACGCTTGAAGACCCTGCTTGGGGAGCGGACGGTAACCGAGCTGTACATTGGCTTGGACGAACCGGCAAGGGCGTTCAGGCAGTCGGGGGGTGTGATGCCAGGCCCAGTGTCGGTGGGCGCGACTGAGGTCGAACAGCGGGTGACGCCGCGGTCTATCTTGACGCTGCAGGCACGGGCACCGACTTGCTTGCAACCATCAGTGCCCGGCGGGCCATGCCTTCAACTCTGCACGGGTGCTGTGCGTCGATGACCTATCCCCTGCATGCGGTTCTGCTCTTCGTTCACTTGGCTGGCGTCATCGTCTGGCTGGGGGGCATGGTGTTTGCGCATTTCGCACTGCGCCCGGCTGCGGTGCTGCTGCTGGAGCCACCGGTGCGCCTGCCGCTGATGGCGCAGGCGCTGGGCCGGTTCTTCCGTCTGGTGGCGGTGGCGGTGGTGGCTATTGTGGTGTCCGGATGGCTTCTTCTGGCTCGCGTGGGCATGGCCCAGGCGCCGGTCGGCTGGCATGTCATGCTCGCACTGGGTCTGGTGATGGCCGCGATCTTCGCGTTCATCTATGCCCGGCTCTATCCGGCGCTCGTGGAGGCTGTGGCGGCCCAGCAGTGGCAGGTGGCTGGGGGCAGCCTCAACCGCGTTCGCGGGCTGGTCTTCGTCAATCTGTGCCTGGGGTTCGCCACGGTCGCATCGGCCGTGATGGCTCGCGCATGACTCGACTGCAGGCAGCGGTACAGGTCGCCGAGTTCGATCCGGCGGTTACCGATGAACTCGTGCGCTTGTGGCGCGCAAGCTTCGAGTTCGGAGTTGGCATCACGGACCCTCATCCAATCGACGAACAAGTGCACCATTTCCGCACGCAAGTCGTGCCGCACAACCGCGTTCGGCTGGCCTGGGCGGGCAGTGAACTGGTGGCGTTCATGGCCAGCACGCCGCGCACCGTCACGCTGCTGCACGTGGCGGTCGCGCACGTGCGGCGCGGTATCGGCTCGACGCTGCTGCGCCTGGCGCAGCAGGAGTCATCGGGCACGCTGAGCCTGTTCACGTTTGCCCGCAACGAGCGCGCTTGCCGCTTCTACGAGCGGCATGGATTCACGGTCGCGGCGCGGGGGTTCGAGCCGTTCTGGCAACTCGATGATGTCCAGTACGTCTGGGCCAGGCAGCCCGAAGCGGGTTGACCGGTCGATCATCAGGGTTCGGGCTGCGGGCCATTTTGGAAGATGGAAGAGCACGGACGTGAGCACCGCATACCACTTCACCTTC
>CALMQC010000143.1 GCA_937871895.1 uncultured Roseateles sp.
GCATGAGCGACCAGATCGAGAACCGCATCATCGAAGCCAAGAGCCGCGGCATCTATGAAGCCCCGGGCCTCGCGCTGCTGCATATCGCCTACGAGCGCCTGGTCACCGGCATCCACAACGAGGACACCATCGAGCAGTACCGCGACAACGGTCGCAAGCTCGGCCGCCTGCTCTACCAGGGCCGCTGGTTCGACCCCCAAGCCTTGATGCTGCGCGAAACCGCCCAGCGCTGGGTGGCCCGCGCCGTGACCGGCGAGGTGGCCCTGGAACTGCGTCGTGGCAACGACTACTCGCTGCTCGACACCCAGAGCCCCAACCTCACCTACCAGCCCGAGCGCCTCTCGATGGAGAAGGTGGCCGGTGCCTTCAGCCCCGCCGACCGCATCGGCCAGCTGACCATGCGCAACCTCGACATCACCGACACGCGCGACAAGCTCGGCGTGTACACCCAGACCGGCCTGCTGGCCGGTGGCGGGCTGCCCAAGCTCGGCAACTGAAGCTGGGCAACCAACGCTGAAGGCGGCCAGGTGCCGCCCTCACTTGCGGGTCGGATGAATACTGTATAAAGTCACAGTATTCATCCAGGAGCCCGCCATGCACAGCCACTACCGCCAAAACTACATTCCCGGCCGCCCCCTGCCCCGCTGGCTGGAGGTGCTGCTGCGCTGGCTTTGAACGATTCCGTTCAAAACTCGTCCGCCACCCGCAAGAAGCTGGCAAAGCGTGGCACGCCGGCATCGGTCAGATCCCGGTACCGGTAGCTCACCTTGCTGCCCACAGGCGGCGGCTCGCGGCGCTGGGCCTCGCTGAAGCCGGTGCCTAGCTTGAAGCGAACGCCCTCCGGGGTCTGCACCTCCAGCGCCCCCAACTGGCCCGCAAACCGACCTTGGCCGGGCACATGGGCGAGCACCACAGCCTCGGCGTCCATGGTCGGCTTGAGCTTGAGCAGCACGTCGCTGCGCCCCTGCACCACCGGGGCATCGGCCCGGTGCAGCATCAGACCCTCGCCGCCCTCGGCCACCACAGCCTTGAGCCATGCACGCAGCGCAGCGGCATCCCGCAGCTCCAACTGCTCCACAGCGCGGACCACACTGCCTTGCAAGCCAGCCACCAGGGCTTTGATCTGAGCTGCGCGCTGCGCGAATGGCCCTCGCCCCTGCGGCAGTTCAAACACCTGGTAGCTGACGTCGCGCCATTCGGCGTCCAGCGGCTCCGTGCGTCGGACCGCCGCTGAAAGCCGCTCAAAACTGCGCCGCCCCATCCACAACTCACCGTCCAGGGCCAGCGGCGGCAGCGCGGCAACAAACCATCCTGGCGCAGCAATGCTGCGGCCGCTTCTGAACTTCAGCGTTTGGCCGTCCCACAGCGCCCGCACGCCATCGAGCTTCTCGCTGACGAGATAGCCCTTGGGGTCGATCGAGGCCGGGGCGTTCTTTGCCAGCAAGGGCTCTGGCAAGCCCGCAAGCGCCCCGGGCGGAACACCCAGGCCCGCCAGCCAGAGGCTGAGCTCACGCCGGCGCATCAGAGCACCACCGGTTCCGGTTCCAGCCGAATCCCAAATCTCCCATAAACGCTCTCCTGGATGGCCCGCGCCAGGGTCACCACCTCGGCACCCCGCGCGTCGCCCTTGTTGATCAACACCAGTGCCTGCTTGTCATACACCGCCGCGCCGCCCACGGTTTTGCCCTTCCAGCCGCAGGCATCGATCATCCAGCCAGCCGCCAGCTTCACGCTGCCATCGGGCATCGGGTAGTGCACGATGCCTGGGTCGCGGCTGATGATGTCGCGGCACTGCTCCGCCGTCACCACCGGGTTCTTAAAGAAGCTGCCGGCGTTGCCGATCACCGCCGGGTCGGGCAGTTTGGCGCGGCGGATGGCGCAGATCCAGTCAAAGATCGTTCGGGCATCCGGGTGCGTGTTGCCGGTCTCCGCCATGCGTCGCTCCAGCTCCAGATAGCCCAGCACCGGCACCCAGGGGCGCGGCAGGCGCAGACGCACGTGGGTGATCACGCTCTTGTCTGCCAGGCCGCCAAAGTCGCTGTGCTTGAAGACACTGTCCCGGTAGCCAAAGCGACAGACCGAGGCCGGCAACACAGCCGGACGGCCTGTGACCAGGTCCATCACAGCAACTGATTCGAGGCGGTCCTTGATCTCCAGCCCGTAGGCGCCAATGTTCTGCACCGGCGCCGCACCGGTGGTGCCGGGGATCAGGGCCAGGTTCTCCAAGCCCGGGTAGCCGTTGTCTAGCGTCCAGGCCACCACGTCGTGCCAACGCTCGCCGGCACCGACCTCGACGATCCAGGCGTCGTCGCGCGTTTCGAGCAAGCGAATGCACTTGATCTCCACCTTCAGCACCAACGGATCCAGGTCCTTGGTCAGCACCAGGTTGCTGCCCCCGCCCAAGACGAACTTCGGCGCGCGCCCCAACTCTGGATGGTCCACCACGCGCCGGACATCAGCTGCTTCCCGGATGCGCACCAGGCGCCGCGCCACGGCTGGGAGCCCGAAGGTGTTGTAAGCCTTGAGGTTGACATCAACCTCGATCTGGAGGGGAGACGCCCCGTTGAACGCCTGGTTTGGGGGGGCAAGATTGGGTCCGGACATGTGACAATTTTCCGCGATTCCACTCCAAGTTCTTCTCGCACCTTATGCCCAGCTTTGACACCGTCCTCGAACCCGACATGGTCAAGATCAAGCACGGCGTGGACAACAGCGCCAAAGAGATTGGCACGCGCTTCGATTTCAAGGGCACGGGCGCCAAGGTCGAGCTGAAGGAGAAGGAAAAGGAAATCCACGCCACCGGCGACAGCGAGTTCCAACTCGAACAGATCGAGGCGGTGCTCTACGGCAAGCTCACCAAGCAGGACGTGACCATCAACTTCCTCGACAAGTCCGAGAAGATCGACAAGCTGGGCGGCGACAAGGTCCGCCAGGTCTACAAGATCCGCGACGGCATCGCCGCCGACCTGGCGAAGAAGATCGTCGGCTCGATCAAGGACAGCAAGCTCAAGGTCCAAGCCAGCATCCAGGGCGACACCGTCCGGATCACCGGCAAGAACCGCGACGACCTGCAGACGGCCATCGCCCATCTGAAGAAGTCCTTCAGCGACACCCCGCTGAACTACAACAACTTCCGCGACTGAGGCACCGGCTGTGAAGCACTTGATCTGGTTCGCCGCGCTGCTCTCGGGCGCCGCCTTGGCTGGCGACGGCCCCAGCCGCGTTCAGCTCAACGGAGCCCTGGGCAGCCGCGCGGCAGTGCTGGTCATCGACGGCAGTGCGCGCACCGTGCACGTTGGCGACACGGTGCTGGGCGTCAAGGTGCTGTCGGTGGACGGTCAGCAGGCCATCGTTGAATACAACGGCCGCCGCGAGTCCCTGACGCTTGGCAGCGCCCCGGGCCATGTGGCCGGCGGCCCGGCGCCTACCCAGGCCCGCAGCATCGCTCTGCCCGTCGGCTCAGGTGGACACTTCACCACGCTCGGCAGCATCAATGGCCAGACCACGCAGTTCCTGGTCGATACCGGCGCCACGAATGTCTCGCTCAGCCAGATCGAGGCCGACCGCCTAGGCCTGCGCTACGCCTATGGCCGCCGCATCGTCACCCAAACGGCCAACGGCCTCGTACCCGCCCACCTGATGCTGCTCAGCAGCCTGCGCGTCGGCGACATCGAGGTGCGCGACGTCGAGGCCATCATCGTCCCCGCCGCCATGAGCCACGTCCTGCTGGGCAACAGCTTTCTCAACCGCTTCCAGATGAAGCGCGAGAACGATGTCATGACGCTGGAGCTGCGCTACTGAGCAGCACTGGGGCTGACCCCTATCATTCGGCTCCCCGGTTTCCCCCCGCGCGGCGCCCATGAGCCAGCCTCGATTCGTTCCCCGCCTTTCCGTCGTCCTCGTCGCTGCAACGCTTGCCTTCGCGGGCGTGTCAGCCTCCGCACAGACCAGCAAGGAAAAGGCCGCCCGCTTCTATGAAGACGCGCTGACGCGCTTCGACAAAAGGGACATCCCCGGCACCATCATCCAGCTCAAGAACGCGCTGCAGGCCGACAAGACTCTGCTGCCTGTGCAGCTGCTGCTCGGCCGCGCCTTGATGATGGATGGGCAGGCGGTGGCCGCTGAAGTTGCGATCACTGAGGCCTTGCGCCTTGGTGTGGACCGCGCTGAAGTGGTGGTGACACTGGGTCAATCCCTGCTCGCCCAAGGCAAACACCAGCAGTTGCTCGAACAACCCCGCATGGCACCGGCCGGCCTGCCCAATGGCGTGCGCCAGCAAGTGCTGCTGCAGCGTGTGACCGCCTACGCTGACCAGGGCGACACAGCCAACGCACTCAGGACGCTGGAAGACGCCCGCAACATCGACAAGAACGCGGCCGAAGTCTGGACGGCCGAAATCCCTCTGCGCCTGCGCAACCGCCAGTACAAGGAGGCCCTAGCCGCCGCCGACATGGCGATCAAGCTGGCCCCCGACTCAGCCGAGGCGCACTACCAAAAGGCCACCATCGCGCACAGCCGTGCCGATGCCGCCACCGCACTGGCGGGCTACGCCAAGGCGCTGTCGCTCGACCCCAATCACACCGAAGCCCGGATCGCCCGCGCCGGCCTCAACCTCGACATGAAGCGCGATGCCGACTCGCAAGCCGACATCGACGAAGCCCGCAAGCGCTCCCCCCGCGAACCCCGCGCCGCCTACCTGCGTGCCGTGCTAGCCGAGAAACAGGGCGACCGAGCAAAGGCCAAAGCCGCACTCCAGGACGTGGTTGCGCTGCTAGACCCCGTGCCGATCGAGTTCATCCGCTACCGGCCCCAGCTGATGCTGCTCAACGGCCTGGCGCATTACGCCCTGGAGGAAACCGGCAAGGCCAAGCCCTTCCTGGAAAGCTTCTACCGCGCCCAGCCTGCAACGCCGGTGGCCAAGCTGCTCGGCCAGATTTATATGCAGGAGAAGACGCCCGAGAAAACCATCGAGGTCCTTGAGGCTTACTTGCGCGGCTATCCAGGCGACGGACAAGCGCTCACGCAACTGGCCGTCGCGCACCTCGCCAAGGGCCGCCCGGCCAAGGCCGCACAGCTGATGCAGGACGCCCTCAAGGCGAAGGACGCGCCCGAATACCGCACAGCCCTCGGCCTTTCGCTGATTCAAAGCGGTGACGTCGGCGCTGCTACCAAAGAGTTGCAGGCCGCATTCAAGAAGGACCCCCGCCAGATGCAGGCCGGCATGAGCCTCATTGGGCTTCACCTGCGAGAAGGGCGCCCACAAGACGCGGTCGTCATCGCCGACCAACTGGTGCGACAACAACCGACCAACCCCGTCGTGCTCAACCTGGCGGGTGTCGCCAAAGCGCAAAGCGGGGATCTGGCTGGTGCGCGGCGGGCTTTTGAGTCCGCCCTGGTTGCCGACCGGAACCTACTCGCCGCCAAGCTGGGCCTGGCTCGCATCGATATCGCCACCAAGGCGTTTGACAGCGCCATGTTCAGGCTCAAGGAGCTGCTGAAGGCCGATGAACGCAATACAGAGGCGCTGTACGACATGGCCGTCCTTCAGGAGCGCCTGGGCAAACCAGACGAAGCCCAGCGCTGGCTGGAGCGAGCTGCCGAAGTCGCAGCCAAGAACGACCCGGCTCCGAACTACGCCTTGGTGGACCTGCACCTGCGGCAAGGCCACGCCAGCCAGGCACAGGATGCGGCCAAGGCTCTGCTGGCCAAGCTGCCCGAAGACGTCAAGGCGCTGTCCACCTACGCACGCGCCCAAATGGCTTCCGGTGACCCGGCTGGCGCCAAGCAATCGCTGCTGAACGCATCCCGACGCGCCGGCTTTGACGCCGCGCAGCAGGCCGAGGTTGCCGCGCTGCAGCTTGACCTGGGAGACCTAGACAACGCCGCCTACAGCCTGGACAAGGCCCTCAGCAACAGCCCCGACCACTTGGCTGCCAACGTCTTGATGACCGGTGTCGAGATCCGGCGCAATGAACTGGCCAAGGCAGAGGCGCGCGCAAAACGCATCGTCGCCAGCCACGCAAAGTTTCCTGTCGGCTACCAGTTGCTCGGAGACATTGCCAGCGCTCGCGGCCAAAACGGTGCTGCCGCCGACTCCTACCGGCAAGCGCATCGCATCCGCCCAAGCAGCGCCACCGCGCTGTCCCTGATCCGACTGCTCAGCGTCCAAGGCGCCGGCAACGAGGCCAAAGCCGTCGCCGATGGATGGCTGAAGTCCAACCCGCGCGACCTCGCCGTGCGCCGGGCCCTGGCCGACCATCTGGCACGGACGGGCGACTACCGCCGCGCCCGGACCGAGTACGAAACCGCGATCAAGCAGGGCACGGCCGATGCCGAACTGCTGAACAACCTGGCCAATGTGCACCTGCAGCTCAAGGACGCGAAAGCCGCCGTCAGTGCCGCCGAGCAGGCACTGGCGGCCGCCCCGAGCAATCCGGTCGTCATTGACACGCTGGGTTGGGCCCTCTTCAAGGACGGCAGATTCGACGCTGCCCTGCTCAAGCTGCGTGACGCACGCCTGCGCGCGCCAGCCAACCCAGAGATCCGCTTTCACTTGGCCTCAGCACTGGCCCAGTCCGGTAAACGGGCCGAAGCCCGCGAGGAACTTGTCAACGCCTTCCGAGACCACCCCCATTTCCCAGGCGAAGCCGAGGCAAAAGCCCTGCTTGAAACACTCAAGTGAGGGGGCCTCGCCACCCCGCAAGCTTGTCGAGCCCTCTTACACTTCGTTCCATCGTAGTGCGCCAACCAGCAACTAAGTCTTTGATCCACAAAGCAGGTTGAAAGTTGGCACAGATGCTGCAGTAGCCTCAGCATTGCCGACTCACCGGTCGACCAAACATTTACGGGACGATTCGCCATGCAAAAGAACTTCTCTCTCAAACTGGGCCTGCGTAGCGTGTTTACCGGCGCGCTTCTGCTGGTGTCCGCTTCGAGTATGGCGGCTTCCACCTGGTCCCTCAGCGGCTGCACCCAGGGTGCGACCAACGCCAACAATTTCGGGAACAGCTACAGCTGCTCCGCTGGCGGAAATACCGTCTCTGCTTTCGCCTTCGGCTCCAACGGAACCTCCTATGCTGCAGCTCGCATGGCTGACTGGGGTTCTGGCAGCGGGCTTGGCGTCGAAAGCGTTGTCGATGGTTTGGGTACGGCGTCCCCCGAACACGCGATGGACAACAACCCCTCCGGCTCGCCGGATCTGATTGTTCTGAAGTTCACCACTGCCGTGGCGCTGGACTATGTCACGCTGGGTTGGACCTCCAGCGACGCCGACATCACGGTGATGGCTTACACGGGCGCTTTGACCGGGTCGACTGACCAAGCGAAAGCCACCAACTTGATCGGTGGCAAGACGGCAAGCAATCTGACGACTGGCGGCGCAGGTGCTGGTTGGGCCATGGTGTCCAACTACGGCGACGCCGATCCGTCCGGTGCGACGGGCTCTGCGGCCAGCGGCACGGACGTCAAGTACGTCAACTCCTCCAATGTCGTTTCCAGCTGGTGGCTCATCAGTGCCTACAACTCTGGTTTCGGCGGTGGCACGCTTGACTCTTTGGCTGACTACGTGAAGCTGCTGTCGGTCGCAAGCAAGGACATCGTGCCGCCCCCTCCCGGCGTCAAGGTGCCTGAGCCTGCCAGCCTGGCCTTGACCTCTCTGGCCTTGCTGGGTGCATTCGGTGCTCGCCGCCGCCAGCTGCGCAAGCAAGCCTGATCGGTCACTGCTCGCTCGGCACAAAGGCACCCTCCGGGGTGCCTTTTTGTTTGCGCGCTCCCATGGCTGCAAGAGCGCCGAGTGTCTCGTGACGGACAGCAGATGGACGCCCCTGCGTGCTAGAACCTGCATTCCACTAGGCAAACCCATGAGAGCAGGGATCGCGCGATGGACTTGAAGCTCACCGATGCCGAACTCGCCTTTCGCGACGAGATCCGGTCCTGGCTGCGCGCCCATTTGCCTCCTGCTCTGAGTAGCAAGGTCCGACAAGGCCAGCGGCTTACAAAGGCCGACCACCAGGGCTGGGCGCGTACCCTGGGCGCCAAAGGTTGGCATGGTTACGGTTGGCCACCCGCCTTTGGCGGGCCGGGCTGGAATGCCGTTCAGAAGCACCTCTTTGAAGAAGAATGTGCGCTCGCCGGGGCGCCACGCATCGTCCCCTTCGGGCCAGTCATGGTGGCGCCGGTCATCATGGCCTTCGGGACGGCCGAGCAGCAGCAGCGCTTCCTGCCCGGCATCCAGAGCGGTGAGGTGTGGTGGAGCCAGGGTTATAGCGAGCCCGGCTCAGGATCTGACCTCGCATCGGTCAAGACCCGTGCAGTGCGCCAGGGGGACCGCTACATCGTCAACGGCCAGAAGACCTGGACCACCCTCGGTCAGTACGGTGACTGGATCTTCTGCCTCGTGCGCACTTCGACCGAGGGCAAGCCACAGGCGGGCATTTCCTTCCTGCTGATCGACATGAAATCGCCGGGCATCAGCGTCCGGCCCATCATCATGCTGGACGGCGAGCACGAAGTGAACGAAGTGTTCTTCGACAACGTCGAGGTGCCCGTCGAAAACCTGATTGGCGAGGAGAACAAGGGCTGGACCTATGCCAAGCATCTGCTTGCCCATGAGCGCACCAATATTGCCGATGTCAATCGCGCCAAGCGCGAGCTGGAGCGCCTCAAGCAGATCGCCAAGGCCGAGAACCTGTGGGACGACGCGCGTTTCCGTGACCAGATTGCCCTCTGTGAGGTGGACGTGGTGGCGCTGGAAATGATGGTGCTGCGCGTGCTGTGTGCCGAGCGCAGCGGCAAGCAGTCGCTCGATGTGGCCGGGCTGCTCAAGATCCGGGGCAGTGAGCTGCAACAGCGCTACACCGAGCTGATCATGCTGGCCGCAGGCCCCCTGGGCCTACCCGCCATCCACGAGGCCATGGAGGCCGGATGGCAGGGCGACCAATGGCTGGGTGGTGCCTGGATC
>CALMQC010000144.1 GCA_937871895.1 uncultured Roseateles sp.
GAAGCCCATGTCGAGCATGCGGTCGGCTTCGTCGAGCACCAGGATCTGGACCTGGCTGAGGTCCAGCGTGCCTTGCTGTGCGTGGTCCAGCAGGCGGCCGGGCGTGGCGACGAGGATGTCCACGCCATCGCGCAGCTTGTTGATCTGCGGCTGCATGCCGACGCCGCCGAACATCACCATGCTCTTGAGCGGCAGGTATTTGCCGTAGGTCTGGACACTCTCTTCCACCTGGGCGGCGAGCTCGCGCGTGGGCGTGAGGACGAGGGCGCGGATGGCGATCTTGCCGCGCTTGTTGAGCAGCTTCTCGCCGGCAGCGAGGCGGTGCAGCATGGGCAGGGTGAAGCCGGCGGTCTTGCCGGTGCCGGTTTGCGCGCCGGCCATGAGGTCGCCACCATGGAGGACGGCAGGGATGGCTTGAGCCTGGATGGGGGTGGGGGTGGTGTAGCCGGCGTCGGCAATGGCCCGCAGCAGCGGGGCTGCCAGGCCGAGGGTTTCGAAGGTCATCGAATCATGGAGTGAGCACGCCGGGTACGAACGCGCTGGCCGCAATGCCGGGGAGGCACTGCCAGTCTTCGGGCCAGCGAGGGGCGCGCTTAAAAAGGAACGCCGCGCAAGACTGACGGCGCGGCGTGAGGGGGCATTGTAGGTGGCGAAGCTGAGGCAAGCGCGGGCCGAGGTGACAGAGACCTTTACTTGCCCGTAGCCCAGTCCATGCTCGGCGCGTTGTTGGGCGAGTGCGGGACCTTGAAGCCGGCGCGCAGGGCCCACGGGATCATCTGGCGGTGCAGCGGGATGATGTTGATCTGGTCCCGGAAGCCGGCCAGCGCGGCCTTGACGAGCTTTTGGCGCTTGGTGGGGTCGGTCTCGACGGTGGATTTGGCGGCCAGCGCGTCGGCCTCGTTGTTGACCCAGCCACCGTAGTTGGCCACGCCCACGCCTTGCTCGCCACGGCTGCGCAGGATGGGGGTCAGCATGGTTTCGGCGTCGGTCGAGCCACCGCCCCAGCCGGCGAGGTAGAGGCTGGTGTCGTACTTCTCCAGCTTGGGAAAGAAGAGGGCGCGGGGCATGGCGTTGACACGCACCTTCACCTTCAGCTGGGCCCACATGCCGGCCAGGGCCACGCAGATCTTCTCGTCATTGATGTAGCGGTTGTTGGGGCAGTCGAGCGTGACCTCGAAGCCATCGGCATAGCCGGCCTCGGCCATCAGCTTGCGGGCGGCGGCAAGGTCATAGGGCAGGCGGCTCTCCAGGGCGGCGTCGTTGTAGGCCCCCAGCGGCGAGGGCGTGAGGCCGCCGGTGGGGACCGAGAAGCCGTTCATCAGCTTGGTCTTGATGGCCTGGATGTCGATGGCCTGGTAGAGGGCGCGGCGCACGCGCAGGTCCTTGAAGGGGTTCTTGTCTCCGGGGACTTGGGCGTAGAGCAGCTTGTCGCGCGACTGGTCCATGCCGATGAAGACGAGTCGGTTCTCCTGCCCGTCCA
>CALMQC010000145.1 GCA_937871895.1 uncultured Roseateles sp.
CGCTCGCGCTGGGCGTGATGCTGGCCGCCGGTCTGATGGCGCTGCCCGTCATCTGGTTCGCCAAGGCCACGCAGCCGATGCCGGCTGTGGCCCCTTTGATGGCGCCCGCGTTGCAGGGCTGGACGTGGCAGGCCGAGCCGCTGTCTGACTGGCAGCCCGGCTACCGGGCCCCGACGGCCCAGCTGAGCGGCCAGTTCCGCCGCGAGGGCGCTGAGCCCGTTGGCTTCTATTTGGCCTACTACCGCCAGCAGACCAAGGCCAGCAAGTTGGTGTCGTCGGCCAATGGCCTCACGGCGGACAGCGACAAGCACTGGATCCCTACCACTTCCGTCGCCCGTAGCGACGAGATGGCGGGCGCGACGCAGATCCAGGTCATTCGCGGCGAACTGCGCGCTGAGGCCCTGGGTGAACTGCGCGCCCGCAGGCTGCGGGCTTGGCAAACGTACTGGGCTGATGGCAATGCCTATGTCGATGGCTGGAAGGTCACCGCCTTGAACGCACTGGCTCGGCTGCGCGGGCAGCCCGACGATGCCGCCGTCTTGATCCTCTATGCCGACAAGGGTGTCAATGGGGCCGAAGACGAGGCATTGCAGCGATTTGTGGCCGAGAACTGGCCTGCCCTAGAGTCCTGGATGCGCAGCATGCAGGCAGGCGGCCATCCCTGAGCCCCTGAACAGCGACAAGATTGGAAGGACGAAAGTTGAGTAAGCAGACCATTGCAGTGATCGGCCTGGGCTATGTGGGCCTGCCCCTGGTGGTGGAGTTCGGCAAGCAGGTCCGGACCATCGGCTTCGACATCGCCAAGGCCAAGGTCGCGGCCTGCCAGCGCGGCACGGACCCTAGCCGCGAGCTGACGGATGAACAAGTCCAGGCCGCCACGCACGCCGTCTACACCGACGACCCCAAGATGCTCGCCGAGGCCGACGTGATCATCGTCGCCGTGCCCACCCCGGTGGATGAGGCCCACATCCCGGACTTCACGCCGCTGATCGGCTCGTCCACCAGCGTTGGTCGTCACATGAAGAAGGGCGTGACGGTTGTCTACGAGAGCACCGTCTATCCCGGTGCCACCGAGGAAGTTTGCATCCCCGTGCTGGAGCGTGAGTCCGGCCTCAAGTGGAAGCAGGACTTCAACGTCGGCTACAGCCCCGAACGCATCAACCCGGGCGACAAGGAACACACCCTCACCAAGATCCTCAAGATCGTCTCCGGTGACTCGCCCGAGACGCTGGAGAAGGTGGCCCAGGTCTACGAAATGATCATCGTGCCTGGCGTGCATCGCGCCAGCAGCATCAAGGTGGCCGAGGCCGCCAAGGTCATCGAGAACACCCAGCGCGACCTCAACATCGCGCTGATGAACGAGCTGGCCATCATCTTCGACAAGCTCGGCATCGACACCTCCGAGGTGCTGGAGGCCGCCGGCACCAAGTGGAACTTCCTCAAGTTCAAGCCCGGCCTGGTCGGCGGCCACTGCATTGGCGTCGACCCCTACTACCTGACCCACAAGGCCGACATGCTGGGCTACCACCCGCAGGTCATCCTGGCTGGCCGCCGCATCAACGACGGCATGGGCAAGTTCATCGCCGAGCAGACCATCAAACAGATGATCGCGGCCGGCAACCCCATCAAAGGCGCCAAGGTCAATGTGCTGGGGCTGACCTTCAAGGAGAACTGCGGCGACCTGCGCAACTCCAAGGTCATCGACATCATCAATGAGCTCAAGAGCTACGGTGTTGACATCTACGTGACCGACCCGACCGCCGAGGTCGAAGAGGCCATGCACGAGTACGGCGTCAAGCTGCTGGCCTGGGACGAGCTGCCCGTGGCCGGAGCCATCGTGGCGGCCGTGGCTCACCGCGAGTACCAGGCGCTCAGCGTGGCGGACCTTGGCAAGAAGCTCGCCCCGGGTGGCGCGTTCATCGACGTCAAGGCTGCCTTCGATGGCGCCGCCATCCAGGCAGCGGGCTACCGGCTTTGGCGCCTCTGAGCGCCGCCGTGCAGGACGACCGCCCCCTGGTCGTCCACCTGCTGCACCGCTTTGACACGGGTGGCCTCGAAAACGGGGTCGTCAACGTCATCAATCACCTGGACCAATACCGCCATGCCGTGGTCGCGGTGACGCAGATCACCGCCTTCAAAGAGCGGGTGAAAGCGCCGGGCACCCAGTTCTTCTCGCTCAACAAGCCGCCAGGGCAGGGGCTGTGGCTGTATCCCAAGGTCTACCGCCTGCTGTGCGAGCTGCGTCCGGCGGTGGTGCACACGCGCAACCTCGGTGCGATGGAATTCCAGATTCCGGCGCTGCTGGCGCGTGTGCCGCTGCGCGTTCACAGCGAGCATGGCTGGGACGTGGACGACCTCGGTGGCGTGAACCGGCGCAATCAGAAGCTGCGGCGCGCCTATGGCTTCGCGGCGAACGAGTTTGTGGCGTTGTCTCAGGCGATTGAGGTCTATCTGACCGAGGCCGTGGGCCTGCCCAAGGCGCATGTGCGGCGCATCTGCAATGGCGTTGACGTGGCGCGGTTCACGCCGGAAACGCCGGCGCCGCCGGCCTGGCCCTTCAATCGCCGAGACCATCTGGTGATCGGCGCCGTGGGCCGCATGCAGGCCGTCAAGGACCCGCTCAATCTCGTCGCCGCCTTCGTGCGCCTGCGGGAGTTGTGCCCGGCGGACTGGCCCAGGCTGCGGCTTGCCATGCTGGGCGGCGGCCCGCTGCACGCCGAGGCCCTGGCCCAACTGCAGGCCGCAGGCGCTGCCGACCAAGCCTGGCTACCCGGGGACCGCAGCGACGTGGCGCAGCTGCTGCCTCAGTTCGACCTCTTCGTGCTGCCGTCTCAGGCCGAAGGCATCAGCAACACCTTGCTGGAAGCCATGGCCAGCGGCTGCGCGCCGGTGGCGACCGCAGTGGGCGGGAATGGCGAGCTGGTTGAAGACGGCCAGCACGGCGTGCTCGTGCCCGCGCAGGACAGCGAGGCGCTGGCTGGCGCCCTCGCGGCCTTGGTGCAAGACCCAGCGCGCCGCCAGGCGCTGGCTGCGGCCGCACTGGCGCGGGTGCGCCAGCGCTTCAGCCTCGCAGGGATGATGTCCGCCTACGCCGCGCTCTATGACGGTGCGGCCCCCTTGAGCGGGGGATAGGTCGTGGTCAAGATCACGCGGGCGCTCATTCCTGAGCGGAACGCTGGGATGGCTCGGTGAGAATTCATGTTTCGCTGCGGCCAGCTCTGGTCGCTCCCGAACAGCAGGACTGAGGCGGACCTAGGGCATGTGCGGCATCACTGGTGTGTTTGACATTCGCGAGCAACGGACGCCCGAGCGCGAACGCCTGCATCGCATGAACGAGTCGCAGCACCACCGCGGCCCCGACGAAGGCGACCTGCACATCGAACCCGGCGTCGGCTTCGGCCACCGTCGCCTGTCGGTGATCGATATCGCCACAGGCCAGCAGCCCATCTTCAATGACGACAAGTCGGTGGCCCTCGTGTTCAACGGCGAGGTCTACAACTACCTGGAACTGATGGACGAGCTGCGCGGCCACGGCTACGTGTTCCGCACCAAGAGCGACTCCGAAGCCATCGTCCGCGCCTGGGAACATTGGGGCGAGGACTGCGTGCATCACCTGCGCGGCATGTTCGCCTTCATGGTCCATGACCGGCGGCGCGACTGCCTCTTCATGGCCCGCGACCGCATGGGGGTCAAGCCGCTGCACTACGCGGTGACTGACGACGGCTGGCTGCTGTTCGGCTCCGAGCTCAAGAGCATCGTGGCCCACGGCGGCTTGCGTCAGGAGATCGACCCGCGCGCCATCGAGGCCTACTTCGCGCTCGGCTACGTGCCCGATCCCTGGACCATCTACAAGCATGCCAAGAAGCTGGCGCCTGGCCACCGATTGCTCGTCAAGCGCGGCCAGCCTGTGGGTGAGCCGCAGCGTTATTGGGACGTCAAGTTCACGCTCGACGCCAAGATCAGCGAGGCTGAAGCGGCCGAGGAGATGCGCCGCCGTTTGAGCGAGTCCGTCAAGCTGCGGCTCAAGGCCGAAGTGCCGCTGGGCGCCTTCCTGTCCGGCGGTGTCGATTCCAGCGCCGTCGTGGCGGCCATGGCGCAGCTGGACTCACAGCCGGTCAACACCTGCTCGATTGGCTTTGACGACCCCAAGTTCAACGAGACCGAGTTCGCCAAGATGGTGGCCGACCGGTACAAGACCAACCACCGCGTGGAAGTGGTTGGCAGTGATGACTTTGGCCTCGTCGATACCCTGGCCCACCTGTACGACGAGCCGTATGCCGACTCGTCCGCCATCCCAACTTACCGAGTCTGCGAACTGGCCCGCAAGCATGTGACGGTGGCGCTCAGTGGCGACGGGGGCGACGAGACCTTCGGCGGCTACCGCCGCTACAAGATGCACATGATGGAAGAGCGCATGCGCAGCGCCTTCCCGCTCGCCGTGCGGCGCGGCGTATTTGCGCCGCTGGCCAAGCTCTACCCCAAGGCCGACTGGGCACCGCGCGTCTTCCGCGCCAAGACCACTTTCCAGGCCATCGCGCGCAGCTCGGTGGACGCCTACTTCAACACCATGGGCCTGGTGCGCGACCCCATGCGTGAGCAGCTCTTCAGCAGCAAACTCAAGCGCGAACTGCAGGGCTGGAATACGGTCGAAATCTTCCACGACCATGCCCGGCGTGCCGGCACGGACGACCCGCTCGCCCTGATCCAGTACATCGACCTGCACACCTACCTGCCGGGCGACATCAACACCAAGGTCGACCGGGCCAGCATGGCGCACTCGCTGGAGGTGCGCGAACCCCTGATGGACCACCCGCTCGTCGAATGGGCCGCCACGCTGCCGTCCAGCCTCAAGCTGCGTGGCCAGGAGGGCAAGTACTTCTTCAAGAAGGCCATGGAGCCCATGCTGCCGCATGACGTGCTCTACCGGCCCAAGATGGGCTTCTCCGTGCCGCTGGCGCGCTGGCTGCGTGGGCCGCTGCGCGAGGCCACGCGCAATGCACTACAACGTGGCGCGCTGGCTCAGACGGGCTGGTTCGAGCCCTCGACCATCACGCGCATGCTCGACCAGCACGAGCGCGGCGCGCTGGACCACTCCCAGCCGCTGTGGGTGCTGCTGATGTTCGACGCCTTCCTGCGCAATGCGGGTCTGGGCGACGCGGCCCAGCGGGCTGGGCACTGATTTCGACGAGGACAAAAAGATGAAGGTTTCGGTTTTCGGTCTGGGTTACGTGGGCGCCGTGTCATGCGCCTGCCTGCCCGAGCTGGGTCACGACGTGATTGGCGTGGACATCAACCCCCTCAAGGTCAAGTTGATCGCTTCGGGGGAGTCGCCCGTCGTGGAAGAGGGCATTGAGGAGCTGATATCCGCCGCAGTGAAGGCGGGGAAATTGACGGCGACCAACGATGTGGCCGCCGCCGTGCGGGGCACTGAGGTTTCGTTGATTTCGGTGGCCACGCCCTCCTTGCCCAATTTCATGCCTGACTTGACGGCGCTGGATGCGGTTGTGGGGCAAATCGGCGCCGAAATCGCCAAGAAGGACGGCCACCACACGCTGGTCATCCGCAGCACCGTGGCGCCAGGCACCACTCGCTCGCGCATCGCGCCGCTGCTGGAGCAGGCAGTGGGGCGCAAGATTGGTGATCGGCTCTCGCTGGTCTTCAACCCGGAGTTCCTGCGCGAAGGCTCGTCGGTGTCGGACTTCCACAACCCGCCGCAGACCATCGTTGGCAGCATGGACGAAGCCGGTGTCGAAGTCATGCGCCGCCTGTACGTTGGGGTGCCGGGAAGCTTTGTCGCAGCTGATGTAGGCGTGGCGGAGTCGGTCAAGTACCTGTGCAATGTCTTTCATGCGTTGAAGATCGTCTTTGCCAACGAAGCCGGCGCCGTTCTGAAGGAAGCCGGGCTGGACTCGCGCGACGTGCTGGCGCTGTTCTGTGAAGACAAGCAGCTCAACATCTCCAAGGCCTACCTCCGCCCAGGCTTCGCCTTCGGAGGTTCCTGCCTGCCGAAGGAGGTCAAGGGCTTTCTGACCATTGCTCGTGAGCAAGGGGTGCAGATCCCTGTGCTCGGCTCCCTGCTGGACAGCAATGACGCCCATATTGGGCGCGCCTACGACCTCATTGCGGCCAACGGCCGCAAACCGGTCGCGCTTTTTGGTCTGGCCTTCAAGCCGGGCACCGATGACCTGCGCGACTCGCCGCTCGTGGTGTTGGCTGAGAAGCTGCTCGGCAAAAAGGTTCTCGAGCCTGGCGTTCTGCGCAAGAG
>CALMQC010000146.1 GCA_937871895.1 uncultured Roseateles sp.
GAGTCCTGGCAGGAGATGGTGAACATGGTCTCGGAAAAAACATGAGCTGAGTTTTCTCCCAAGCTCAATTCAGCCATGCATCCGGGGACGGCCCCGGGCATCCTGAAGGAGCTAACAGTGACAAGACTCAATCGCCTGTGTGACGCGCTGAGCGCGACGGGCCAGACCCGTTCGCCGTTCTACGCAGACATCCAGAAGGGCACCATGGTCCGGCCGGTGAAGATCGGCCCGCGTGCTGCGGCTTGGCCCGCTCACGAAATCGAAGCCATCGTCCAGGCCCGCATTGCCGGCGCCAGCGAGACGGAATTGCGCAAGCTGGTGGACAAGCTCCACGCGCAGCGCAAGGAGGGCTTGCAATGAGCCCTCTGCACAACACGCCGCCCGAGCGCATCGCGGCGCTGCACTCGATCCGCGACCGCCACTCAGGGCACACCGGCGCCACACAGCGCGCCCGCCTGCGCGATGCCCTGGAGACCCTAGGCAGCGTGACGACGTTCGAGGCCATGCGCTATCTCGACATCTTCGACCCGCGCCCGCGAAAGCTGGAGCTGGTGCGCGACGGCATGGACATCTTCACGCTACGCCGTAGCGATGCAACGGAGAGCGGCGAGCGCCACAGCATCGGCGTCTATGTCCTGCGCAAGGGGGTGTCGTGATGAACTGCCCCGCAAAAGATGAAGCCCTGAACCGCGCCAACGGCCAGGGCTTCGGTGGACAAGCCACAAACAACACTCAAGATTCTGCCAGCGGCGACGCGCTACAGGAAGCCATCACGCGCATGAAGGCCCGCGCCAGCCAATGCGGGTGCAGCCTTCACGAGATGGCGGATGGCGGCTATCTGCTCTGCCGCTGGGGCCACTGCAAGGAGGTGCCCTGCCTGCGCGCGGTCGGCGCCCTGCTGCGCCGGATTGGAGGGCAGCATGGTTAAGCGCTTTGACCGTGACCGCCTGCCTGATCCGATCAGCTTCTTCGAATCGGAGGGGCTGAATCCGAAGGGGCCTGGACCGTGGAAGACAACGGCCTGCCAATTCCATGGCGGCAGTGATTCGATGCGCGTCAACGCCGATTCCGGCGCCTGGCGGTGCATGAACTGCGGCGAGTCGGGCGGCGATGTGCTGGCTTACGTGATGAAGCTGCGCGGGCTGGAGTTCATGGAGGCGGCCGAGAGCTTGGGCGCCACCGTGGACGACGGCAAACCGTCCAGGCCCAAGCCGAAGACGACGCTAACGCCGTCGGCGGCCCTGGCGCTGATCCAGTCCGAGACCTGGCTGATTGCCTGCACGGCACTCTCCACGGCCGGCGCCCTGCCCGACCCTGCCGACCGCGCCCGGCTGATTGAAGCCGCGCGGGTCATTCAGAACATCATGCTGGAGGTGACCGAATGACGGCCATCACCAAGCCGAATTGGCAGAAGCTGGACGCCGACCGCGCCAAGGTGCTGGAGATGGCCGAGGAGCGCGCACAGGCGACCGCAGCGGCGCCTGACGGGGTTGTCATCACCTGCGCCGCCACGCTCAAGCCTGAGCCCGTTTCGTGGCTATGGGAGGGCTGGCTAGCGCTGGGCAAGTTCCATGTTCTTGCCGGTGCACCCGGTCAAGGCAAAACAACCTTGGCACTGGCAATCATGGCGCTGATCACGAATGGCGGGCGCTGGCCTGACGGCTCACACTGCCCGGCCGGCAACGTGTTGATGTGGTCAGGAGAGGATGATCCGGCTGACACGCTGTTGCCCCGGTTGCTCGCAATGGGCGCCGACCCTGACCGGGTGTTCTTTGTGACCGGCACGCGCATGGCCGGCGAGGTCTGCCCGTTCGATCCGGCCCGAGATATGGCGCAATTGATGGCGCAGGCGGAAGCCATCGGCGATGTCCGCCTTCTGGTTGTTGATCCGGTTGTCTCCGCAGTGGCCGGCGACTCGCACAAGAACACCGAGGTCCGGCGCGCGCTGCAACCGCTGGTAGACCTGGGGGCAGCGTTAGGGGCCGCCGTGTTGGGCATCTCCCACTTCGCCAAGGGCTCAGCCGGCCGCGATCCTACGGAGCGCGTGGTGGGCTCCATGGCCTTCGGCGCAGTGGCTCGCGTGGTCATGGCGGCGGCCAAGGTGAAGGGCGAGGCCGGCGAGGAAGACCGCCGGATTCTTGTGCGCAGCAAGAGCAACATCGGCCCGGACGACGGCGGCTTCGAGTACGGCATTGATCAGGCCGAGCTGGACGCCTTCCCCGGTGTGACGGCATCGCGCATCGTGTGGGGCAAGCCTGTGGACGGCACGGCGCGCGAGTTGTTGGGCGAGGCCGAGACCGAAGCCAGCGACGACGAACTGACCGCACTTGATGACGCCTGCGAGTTCTTGCGAAGTGAATTGGATCAAGGCCCCAAGCCGGCAAAGTACCTGCTGGGCGAAGGCCGGCAAGCAGGGCACAGCGAGCGGACGATCAAGCGCGCGAAGGCGAAGCTAGGCATCGAATCGCGCAAGGAGTCGTCCGGCTGGCTGTGGAGCATGACAGTCGAGGGCGCCGCGAAGAGGGCCAAGGATGCCAAGGAGGCCAAGGAATCCACGTCTAAAAACCTTGGCACTGTTGGCACCCTTGGCACGGTTGACGGCGAAAGCGAGGTGTTTTGATGGGTGCCCCTGACCTGCTGGAACACCTGCGCGCCGTTGGCCTGACGATCACGGCGGACGGCGGCCGCCTGACCGTCACGCCCCGCGACCTGCTGACCGAAGACCTGCGCAGCACGATCCGGGAGAACAAGGCCGCACTACTGGCGGCACTCGCTCCCGCGCCAGTGTCCAGGCCCGCGCAGCTCAATCGGAGCTTCAGCCGTGAAGCTGATCCCGATCTAGATCATGGTGAGCGATGGACCGGGCTAGAGCTGGACCCGCAAGACCTGACACACGCCCGCCTGATCGCGATGGGCCTGGACGATCCCGAAGCCGCCACGCTGGCGGAGTGGATGACGCTGCGCACGGACGGCGAGCTAGTCACCTGCTACGAGTGTCGGCACTTCAGGGCACGGCCCCGCACCTGTGGCAACCGCAAGGCCGCCGACATGCCGCGCGAATTGGGGACCGAGCTGGCGATAAAGGGCAAGCGCTGCCCAGGCTTCGCGCCTGACCCTGCGGGTTTTGTCAGGCCCTAAAGGCCGCCGTCCGGATTGAAATCATTCAAAGGAAATCAACCATGCCCAAGACTGACCGCACACGCATTGACTACATGCCCGGCCCCGCCGCCCTTCAAGCCCTGACCCTTGCTGAAGCGTTGCTGCCTGGGGTCCGACCGCAGGCGCTGCTAGACCGACTTGTCATCACGGCAGTCTCTGCCCTGGCGCATCAGCACTGGCAGCCGCCCAGGCTGTACGGCAAGGACCGCGACGCCTGGAAAATGCCCGAGGAACTGCGCCGGGAAGGCGCCGTTTAACAAAGCGCGAAAAAGGGCCAGCTTCCGGTGGAACCCTGCAAAGTACAGCGAAAGTACAGGTGCGGCACCGGGAAGGGCGCGTGACACGGCGAAAAGGAGTCAATCGGCTAGAGCCCATGCACGACAGCGGCTTAGGCCATGTACGCAAGCGCCCGCTGATGGCGGCCGGCGCCCGATTTGCCGGAAATGCGACCAAGTATGCGCACGCGCGCGCGATGGCTGCGGAAATCCTCGCACGCGGGGCAGTGGCATCGCTCACGTAAGGCCACAAAAGGGGCGCTGGTACACGAAGTGGTACACAGACCCGGAAATGAGAACAGGGACTCGACCGCCAAAGCGTTCTAAGCCCCTGTTTTTAAATGGTGCCGGCTGCAGGATTCGAACTCGCGACCTACCGCTTACAAGGCGATCCGCATAAGGTCCGGCACCGTCCATCACCGTCCCGCAAGCCTTTGATTTCATAGGAACAACGTCCCGATTCGTCCTTGACCTACCGCCAATATCCTCCTATTCTGGTACACGAACTGGTACACAGAGTGGTACACGGACAGGAGCATGGCGATGGCACGGGCAACCAAGTGGACGGATGAGAAGCTGAAGGCGCTGAAGCCGGCCGATGGCAAGCGCGAGCAGCGGGTGCTGGTTGATCCCGGCCTCTATATATATGTGCGCCCCAGCACCAAGGAGCGCGACGGCTACTCCCGCCACTGGCTGTACCGCGCGCAAGTTGCCGGATCGCGCCGCTGGCTCTCCCTCGGCGCCTTCCCCGAGGTCACGCTAGCGGCTGCCAAGAAGGAGGCCGCCGAGCACAGCGCCACCCACGAGGCCGCCAAGAAGGGCGAGGCGGATCACCCGGTCCTAGTGGCCCGCTTCGCGCGGAAGGCCCGCAAGGAGGAGGCGACCGTCACTGATGTGTTTGGCGAGTGGATCGCCGACAAGCGCCTGGGGAGCAAGCGCAAGGGCGGTGCCCCGGTGCGCGAGCGCACGATCACGCTGCTGGACGACAGCTACAAGGCCGACATCAAGGCCCGCATCGGTGACGCCAAGATCGCCAAGCTCACGCCCGAAGCGCTGCAAGCCTGCATTGACGCACCCCGCAAGCGTGGCGCCCCCGGTGCTGCTGCCCACGTCTACCGGACCCTGCGCGGGCTGATCACTTTCGCCATCAAGCGCGGCCACATCGACGGCGCCGACCCCATGCGCGGGATCGAGAACCCACGCCCCTACCGCCCTGCCCCGGTCAACGCGGCCAACGACGCCGAGCTGGTGGTGCTGCTCAAAGAGCTGGACGCTTCACGCCTCGGGCTGTCTACCAAGCTGGCGATTGAGTTTCAGTTGCTGACCGGCGCCCGCCCCGGCGAGGTCCGTGAGGCGACCTGGGCCGAGTTCAATCTGAGCCGCGCAGTCTGGACCCTGCCGGCCACCGATGGCCGCAAGTCCGCCCGCGAGTTCCGTGTGCATCTGTCTGCGCAAGCGCTGGAAGTGTTGAAGCAGGCCAAGACCTTGGGAGGCTCTAAGCCTGTGTACGTGTTCCCCGGCGCCAAGGATGAGAAAGCACCGATGGAGAAGATGGCAGTGGCCCGCGCGCTGGCGCGGTTGACCGAGCGCACCCTAGAAGCCGGTGGCCGCAAGCTGCGCCCGCACGATCTGCGCCGCACCTTCCGCACCATGCTCTCCCGCATCGGCGTGGCGCCCCATGTCGCCGAGCTTTGCCTGAACCACCAAGAGAAAGAAACCATGCGCCGGGTCTATGACGGCCACGACTACACGGCCGAGATGGCAGACGCATGGGACCGTGCTGGCGCACATCTTCAGGCGATCCGCGACGGCGCCGCGCAAGTTGTCTCGATTGCGAGCAAGCGGGCATGACCGCAGACCGCGCCGGCCGGCTGCCGGCAATAGGCGGGGCCTGGACGTGCAGCAACACGCCAGACCCCTGACCACAACCAGTAACGGAGCCTGGACATGGCTAATGCGACCGTATCGGCGCCTACCCTCGAAGAGTTTGCCGCCGAACATTCGAACACCCTCTATGACGTTGTTGCGCTGCTCGATGCTGCCGCCGACCGCATTGAAGCAGCGTCCCTGGTAAGGGTGGCGGCCCCCAGTTCAGCGGACTCAGCCCACAACACTCTGCGCCTAGTTCAAATGGCCCTCGAAAAGGTTAAGACGGTGGCCGACCTGATGTTGGCTGGCCGCTAGATCAAGTTCGCCGCGCCTAGGCTGATCCCCGAAAACCCGTGACCCTGACGGGCTGGCGCGGCATCTTTTCAGGGGTGCATGAGGGATACATGGCGAAGAAAAAGGTCGGGCTGCCGCCGCTCACGATTGGGCTACTAGCAAGTGATGAGCAGCGAGACAGGCTGATCCGCGAGCGTTTTGACGAAGAGTTTCGTCGCATGAACGCCTTAGCCGAGAAGATGGAGATACCGGATGGTCTGGGCCGCTGGTACGCGGTGGCGCTGAACCTGGCGCGATTGCACGTACCCGAGCTACGACCGCTCAAAGATGACGGCAGAGCGACTGTCTGGGGCGATTTTGAGCTGGGCGTTCTTGTCGTGGAGATGGAGCGCGAGATTGCGTCAACCACGCCGAACAAGTCCATCGCCGACGCTGCGCGCAGCTTGGCTCGTCGCAGTCCCTGGAAAGATTTGCTCGCACCTTGGCAGGAGGGTCAAACACACAGCCCAGATCCCGGCGAAGCCATTCGAAAACAGTACAGCAACGGAAGGAAGAACAGGTTCGCTCAAGTTGCGCGGGACTCGTTTCAGTATTCGGTGGCAATGGGTACGCCCGAGTCCTGGCAGGAGATGGTGAACATGGTCTCGGAAAAAACATGAGCTGAGTTTT
>CALMQC010000147.1 GCA_937871895.1 uncultured Roseateles sp.
CACGCCCATGTCTTGTTCCAACGCCCGCACCTGCTGGCTGACGGCCGAGGTGCTTGTGCGCACCTGGCGGGCGGCGGCTGCAAAGCTTCCGTGGCGGACCACGGCCGCCAGCACGGCCATGCGCTTGAGTTGGTCGAGCATGAAGTTTGGCTAAAGAGTGATGGAGATTTTGACCGACTTATCAGCCAACCTTGAAGCCAGAAGAATCACTGCCATCACAACTCGCAGGAAGCTTCCATGCACATCGCCCTCATCGGTGCCACCGGCTTTGTTGGCCGCGCCGTCCTCGAAGAACTGCTTTCGCGCGGCCACCTGGTGCGGGCGCTGCAGCGCAACCCCGCCGCGCTGGAAGCCCGCCCCGGGCTCAGCGTCCAGGCGGCCGATGCCCTTGCGCCGCAAGGTCTGGCCGGTGCCTTTGACGGCGTGGACGCCGTGGTCAGCGCCTTCAACGCCGGCTGGGCCAACCCGAACCTCTACGACGACTTCCTGCGCGGCAGCGAAGCCATCGTGGCCGCCGCCCGTGCGGCAGGCCGGCGTTTCTTGGTGGTGGGCGGCGCAGGCAGCCTCTATGTGGCACCGGGCCAGCAGTTGGTGGACTCGCCGGACTTCCCGGCCCAATGGAAGCCCGGCGCCCTGGCCGCGCGCGAGCTGCTTCGGCGCCTGCAGGCCGACGCGTCGGCGCTCGACTGGAGCTTTGTCTCGCCACCAATCCATCTGGAGCCCGGCGCGCGCACCGGCCACTACCGCTTGGGCCAGGACGCGCCGGTGTTCGACGCCGCCGGGCACTGCCGCCTGAGCGTGGCTGACCTGGCCGTGGCCATCGTGGACGAGATCGAGCACCCCGCCCATCAGCGCCGCCGCTTCACAGCCGCTTACTGAACAGGCGGCGTCAACCGCGACAACGGGCTAGCGTTTGGGCACCATGCGACCCATGAACACCCTGCTTGCCCGCTGGCTTTGCGCCACCGCCCTGATCGCCCTGCCCGGCCTCGCGCTGGCTCAGGAATGGACCCACTGCGCACGCGAGGATCGCGTCTGCGATGTCGATGAAGACAGCTTGGTGCGCTTTGGCGTGCCGGGGCGCTACGTCTTCCGGCAGGTGCACGACAAGATCAACTGCACGGTGCGCGACTTCGGCACCGATCCGGCCGTGGGTCAGACCAAGTCTTGCGAGCGCTCGATGAACTGGCGCCAGGACCCGGCCTACCAAGGCTGGCGCCAGCCCGGCAGCAGCGGCCGCACCTGGCGGCAATGCGCCAAGGAAGGCGACTGGTGCGACGCCCCGGCGGGCGCCGAGGTGCGCTTTGGCATCGACGGCCAGTTCGCGACCAAGCGCGTGAACGGCGGCGTGCGCTGCGAGGTGGCCGAGTTTGGAGACCCGGCCTACAAGCGCAGCAAGGTCTGCGAGGTGGCCGACTCGGGCGAGTGGACGCACTGCGCCAATGAGGGCCAGTACTGCTCGGCCACCGGCACCGTGCGCTACACGGCCAATGGCCGCTCACTGGAGCGCCAGGTCAAGGGCGGCATCGCCTGCAACAACGGCAGCTTTGGCGACCCTTACCCTGGCGTGGCCAAGCAGTGCGAGGTGCGCACCGACGCGGGCGGGCGCGCCGGCAAGGGCTGGCAGGGCGAAGGCTCAGACCAGCTTGGCTGGCGTGCCTGTGCCCGTGAAGGCGAGACCTGCAGCTTCAAGGGCGCGGGTGTGGTGCGCTATGGCCTGGATGGCCGCTACACCTACCGCGAGGCCGTCAATGGCCTCAGCTGCCGCAACGATCAGTTCGGCTTTGACCCGGCCCCCCGACAAACCAAGTCCTGCGAGGTGCTGCAACAAAAACGGCGCTAGCCTGACGGGTAGCGCCGTGAATGGGCGGCCGAAGCCGCCCGAAGGTGTTGTTGCTCAGCGGCCGTAGCCACCCTTGCGCGGGCCTGGGCCGCCGGGGCGGCGATCGCCACCGGAGGCCGGGCGGGCACCCGCCGGCTTGCCGCCAGGCGTGAAGGGGCGGTCACCGCGCGGGGCGAAGCTGCGCTCTTCAAAACGCGGCTGGAAGCCACGGTCTTCACGGCCAGCGTGGGCCGGTCGGTCCGCACGATCGAACGGGCGACGGTCGTCACGGCGCGGGCCGTTCTGGCCATGCGGGCCAGCGTCACGGTTGAAGTGCGCAGGGCCGCCTTCACGGTTGAAGTGCGACGGGCCGCCGTCGCCGTTGAAGTGGCTGGGGCCGTTGTCGCGGCCAAAGCTCTGGCCACCGAAGGGCTTGCCACCCGGGCGCTGGCCGGGGCGGGCGTCTGGGCGGCTGAAGTTCTTGCGGCCGAAGGAGGGACGACCTTCCGACGAACCCGGGCGCGGGCCCATGAAGATGCGCGGCTCGCCGGTCTTGGGCTCCAGGCCGGCGATCTGCTGGACCGGGATCTCCTGCGTCGTGAACTGCTGGATGCGGCGGATCATGCTGATGTCGTCGCGCAGGCCCAGGGTGATGGCGAGGCCTTCACGGCCAGCGCGGCCGGTGCGGCCGATGCGGTGGACGTAGTCCTCGGCCTTCATCGGCAGGCCGTAGTTGATGACGTGGGTGATGGTGGGCACGTCAATGCCGCGTGCGGCCACATCGGTGGCCACCAGCACGCGCAGCTGGCGCTCGCGCAGCGCGCGCAGCACGCGGTTGCGCTTGCCTTGCGGCATGGCACCGTGCAGCGGGGCCACGGCGTGGCCGATCTCGGCCAGGCGCTCGGCCAGCCAGTCGGCATCTCGCTGGGTGGAGGTGAAGACCACGGCTTGATCGAGCGTCGGCTCGGCCAGGATGGCTTCGAGCAGACGGTCCTTGTGGTGGGGGTTGTCCGCCCAGTGCAGGCGCTGGGTGATGCTGGTGTGGGCTTCGCGGTGCGAAGCGACCTCGATGCGCTGCGGCTCCTTCAGCAGCTCTTGCGCCAGGCGGCCGGTGGAGCCGGCAAAGGTGGCGCTGAACATCACGGTCTGGCGCGTCGGCGGCGTGCGGCCGGCGACGAAGTGGATGTCGTCGATGAAGCCCATGTCCAGCATGCGGTCGGCTTCGTCCAGCACCAGCATCTCGACGTTCTCGAGCACGCACTTGCCGCTCTCGATGTGGTCGATCAGGCGGCCGGGGGTGGCGATCAGGATGTCCAGCGGGCCCGTCAGTTGGCGGATCTGCAGGCCGTAGGGCACGCCGCCGAGCACGGTGGCGACCTTGAGGCCAGGGATGTGGCGGCCGTAGGTCTGGGCGGCCTTGGCCACTTGCATGGCGAGTTCGCGGGTCGGGGCCAGCACGAGGATGCGCGGGCCGTAGATCTTGCCCTTTTCACGGCGCTTGGTGTTGTCGGCGCGCGAGGCCAGGATGCGGGTGAGCGCGGGGAGGATGAAGGCTGCCGTCTTGCCCGAGCCCGTCTGCGACGAGACCATCAGGTCAGCGCCGGCGAGCGCGGCGGGGATGGCTTGCGCCTGGACTTCGGTGGGGGTCTCGTAACCCGACTCTTTGACGGCCTTCAGGAGGGACTCTTGCAGGCCCAGCGTATCGAAACTCATGTCGTACTTTCAAATTGCGCGCAACAAGGCACGCGCCGGGCCCGACAAAGGGGTCCGGTGGTTCACAAAGTCGCTGGGAGCAAACACGAGCCACAGGACGTGGCGCGGGGGATCATTCAAAGCGACGGCTGCATCGCCGCCGACCTGATCCACGAGGGGTGCACGGTCACGAGAAGCGCCGGGCGAGGTCAGAGGAGACGTGTGCTGGGGCTCCAGCCCCAAGCAAGCCAGCGACTGTAACCCGGTTCGGGTTTTTACGGAAGCCCCCGCGCTATCCCAGAACTGCGGGGAGCCAGCCGCGCAAGCTGTTCAGGAAGGCGATGCCGGTGGCGCGAGCCAGATCCTCACAGGTCAGGCGGACCTCGGTCAGCCGGCCTTGGGCCAGCAACTCGGCGCGCAGCACGCCGGGCAGCAATCCAGCCTCCAGGCGCGGCGTGAGCCAGCGGCCGTCGATCTCCAGCGCCAGGTTGCCGAAGCTGCACTCGGTCAGTTCGCCCGCTTCGTTCCAAAGGATGACGTCGAAGGCCTCAGGCGGTTTGGTGGCGGCAAAGGCGGCGTAGGCCTCGCGGCGCGTCGTCTTGTGGCGCAGGAACTCGCCCGCCGCGCCGCGCGTGGCGATGGGGCTGGCCGCCACCACCAGGCGCACCGGCTCAGGTGTGGGCGCCAGCGGCAAGACCTGCGAGCCGAACTGGCCGGCAGCATCGAGCGTGAGCCGCACGCGCCATGGGCCGCCGGGATGCTCGGCCGCGAGCCGATTCAACAGCACCCGCGCGTCGGGCATTGAAAAGCGCAGCCCAAAGTGCCGCGCGGTGCGCTGCATGCGCGCGAGGTGCGCCTCGCCGCGCGGAAAGGCGCCGGCCTCAAGCCGCAGCGTCTCCAGCGCCTCGATGGGCGCTTCTGCACGGGTCAGGAAACGCGCCTTGGCGGCCCACTCGGCCAGTTCGGCCTCGGGCTGGCTGTCGAGCGTGATGGCGCTGCCGATGCCGCAGCGCAAGCTGCTGCCAGCAAACTCCACGGTCCGAATGGGCACATTGAAGGTCGCCACGCCACCGGGCTGGATCAAGCCCAGCGCGCCGCAGTACCAACCGCGCGGGCCGGCCTCCAACTCGCGAATGATCTGCATCGCCCGCACCTTGGGCGCGCCGGTGACCGAGCCGCAGGGGAAGAGCGCTGCAAACACCTCG
>CALMQC010000148.1 GCA_937871895.1 uncultured Roseateles sp.
TCTGGGTTTGGCTGGGCGGTGATGATGAAGCGCATGGCGGGGCCTCCTTCAGGCGGTGTGTGGCACACCACCCCGACGAAGCAGGCGGGGTGGGTTCGACATGTTGCGCCGAGCGTGGCACCGGTCTGCAGCATGGGGGGGGATGGGCGAGAGGCGGTTGTTGTGGTGCACTGCGGGCCGCGTTGTTAGCTCTCAACCCTCTGCCGACGGGTCCAAGCTCAGTCGGCGGCCACAACAGCCCAGCAGCTGGGCGAGAGGCCCATGACATGTGTGCACGCGTCAAGTTGTTGCCCCTGATCGTCATGCTTGCCGCGCTCGTCGGCTGTGGCGGCGGTGGGGGTGGCAGTTCCGCTCCGTTGCAAGTCCCGGCGCCGGCCGGCGAGCAGTGGACCTTGGTCGCCCCGAATGAGGTCGGCATGGACGCTGGCTTGCTGAATCGCTCGGTGTCCGAATTGCCCGACCCGTCGTCGCATGGGTTGGCGAGCATGCTGGTGCTGCGGCGTGGCAAGCCTGTGCTGGAGCGGTACTGGAACGGCTACGACAAGGACACGGCGCACGACCTGCGATCGGCCACCAAGAGCATCACCTCGCTGCTGGTCGGCATCGCCTTGGACAACCAGGTGCTGAGCAGCGTGAACGCGCCGATCAGCGACTACCTCAGCAACGCCTACCCAGGTGCGCCCGCACTGAAGCGAGACATCACGCTTGAACACTTGTTGACCATGAGCAGCGGCCTGGCCTGCAATGACTGGAACGACGACTCGCCGGGCAATGAGAACAAGATGTACAAGCAGTCGGATTGGGTGCAGTTCATCTTGAATCTGGATTCCGCCTTCGTGCCTGGACTGATGAACCAGTACTGCACAGGCGGCCCGGTCACGCTTGGGCGCATCGTGGCGGAGGCCGGCAAGCAGCCGATTCCATCGTTCGCTGCCGCCAAGCTCTTCGGGCCGCTGGGCATTGCCAGCACCAGCTTGCAATGGGCCGACTACAACAACCACACGCAGACCGACACTGGCGGCCACATCTACCTGCGCCCGCGCGACATGAGCAAGATTGGCCAGTTGGTCCTGCAGGGCGGCCAGTGGAATGGCCAGCAAGTGATATCGAACGCCTGGATCACGCGCTCGACCAGCCGTCACGGCGCGTTCAGCCGGGTGGGCGCCCGAGGCGGCTACGGCTATCTCTGGTGGCTGAGCAAGGAAAACTACAAGACCGGCCAGGTCGACGTCATTCGTGCCGACGGCAACGGCGGGCAGTACATCTTCATCGTGCCCGCGCTCGACCTGGTGGCCGTGTTCACCGGCGAGAACTACGACTCGGACAAGGCGAATTTGCCCTTTCAGCTGCTGACGACTTACGTCCTGGCCGCCGTGCAGCAGTGAGCCTCAGGCGGCTGTGCCGCCGGGGCCTGCGCTGTCAGGGCTGGCGGCCTCGGGGGGCTCCTCGCCGGGCTCAGCGGTGTCTCCGGCTGCGGGCTCGGCGTCATCGGCCGGCCTCGGGTTGGCCTTGCGCTGGGCCTTTTCTTCTTTTTTCTTCTGCTTGGCGAGTTCGCGTTGTCGCTTCTCGAAGGAGTAATTGGGCTTGGCCACGCGAGCTTTCGGTAGTTTGAAGGGGTGAAGCATGCCCGCAAGTCAGCGTTTGCTGAGCCCACAGGCGCATAGAAATCTAGCCTGGCGTGACCACGAAGTCACACCACGCGGGGCGGCCCCTCGCCGCTTTTGGCGGAACGGCGGCGCCTGTGGTACGGGCGCTGGCTGCGGAATGCTGCTGGTTACCGCTGATGGCCGCTGGCGCCGTGCTGGAATCTGGGCCTCGCCATTGCTGGACGAACCGCCATGCCACGCCGCCGCCACCTCTGCACCCTGCTCCTGACCACGACGCTCTCAGCCGCTGCCCAGCCCGCCCCCTCGCCGGACAGCCTGGCGCAGGTGAACGGGGTGCTGTGGACGCAGCAGGCGCTGGAGCATGGGGCGGTGTCGATGGCGATGTACCGGGCGGCCGGGGCGGCCTTGGTGGCGGCGGCCAAGGTGCCGACCAAATCAGCTGCCAAAGCGGGCGCATGGGCCACGCTGGAGACGGGGCCGGCGAGCACGGGGCGCAAGGCGGTGGTGATGGACCTGGACGAGACGGTGCTGGACAACGCGGCCTACAGCGCCTGGCTGGCCAAGACCGACCAGCACTATGTGGAGCCGACCTGGCAGGACTGGATGGCGCTGCGGCAGGCCAAGGCCCTCCCGGGGGCGCTGGAGTTTGTGAAGCTGGCGGCCAAGCTGAAGGTGGATGTGTTCTTCATCACCAACCGCGAGTGCGTGCCGAAGGACGCGGACCCCTGCCCGGCGCTGGAGCACACGCGGCGCAACTTGCTGGCGCTGGGCTTTGAGCGCGCGGCCCAGCCCGAGGCCTTCATGCTGAAGAAGCAGCGGCCGGAGTGGGACAGCAGCGACAAGGCCTCGCGCCGCCAGTTGGTGGCGCAGACGCACCAGATCGTGCTGCTGGTGGGGGATGACATGGGCGACTTTTTGCCGGTGGCCAAGGTGGCGGCGCTGCGCGCCGGCACGCCCGACGCCGAGACGGCCCGCGCGATGACGCAGCTGGGCAAGCGCTGGTTCGTGATCCCGAACCCGATGTATGGCTCGTGGGAGAAGGCGGTGCCCAAGGACGCGCTGGGGCGCCTGGGCGCGCTGCAGGGGCCCGAGGGCTGGTAGGTCCTGGTCTTGTTTTGTTAGCAGGCCCTAGCTCTGAATGATCTGGTCGAGCCGCTTGCCGTCGATGTCGGTGTTGACCTGGACCCACAGGGGCAGGTGGTCGGACATCTGGAAGGTAAACGCCTGCTTGGTGAGCGAGGGGAAGAGGGGCGTGTGGTCCCCCGCGTAGAAGTCGAGCACGCCGCCTTGGTTGGTGAAGTTGTCGGGGTAGTGGGGCAGGTGCAGGATCTGGTCGTAGCGCTTGTTGCGCTCAAGGTTGGAGCCGAGGTCCTGGTGGGCAAGCGCGGTGGGCAGGCGCAGGCCGGTGGAGGTGATGGCCTGGAAGAGCGGGCTGTCGAGTGAGGGGATGTTGAAGTCGCCCATCACGAAGAGGTCCTGGTCGTCGAAGGCGCGCTTGTCTTTGCTGAAGAGGGCCTGCTTCTCGGCCACCCACTGGGCCAGGGCGGCGAGTTCGGGCTCACGGCCGGCTTCGTCGTCACCCCAGCGGATGTGGGTGGAGACGACGACGAAGTCAAAGCTGCCGGACTTGAACGAGGCCACGTAGGGCGGGCGCCACCAGTTGAAGTCGGGGACCCACTCGGTGCCTTGGTGGCTGCGGTGGGCAAACGCGGCCGAGGCCATGCCGTTGAAGGCGATCTGCCGCTTGTCATAGAGGTAGGCCACGCGCTCGCGGTTGCCGCCGGGGTCGAGCACGGCGTCGGAGTAGACGGCGCGCCAGTAGGGGCCGAGCACGTCGAGCACACGGCGCAGGTCGCGCAGGTCGTCGCGCAGCTCGACGAGGCCGATGAGGTCGAACTGCCCCAGCACTTCGGCGATGTAGTGGATGGCGGCCTGGGTGCGCGGCTTCTTGCCGAACTCGCGGATGTTCCAGGTGGCGAGGTTGAAGGACTCGTCCAGCTTGGACGACGGCACCTGCGCCGCCGCGATGCGCTCCTTGAGGACCTTGAGCCCGGCTGCGATGTCCTTGCTGACGCTCTTGATGTCGGTGATGTGATGCATGACGCCCCCTGCGCAAGCCGTTGAACTGACGGCCGTAGGCGAGACGCTAACCGATGCGCGCCCGCCCGGCCGCCCCAAAAGTGGGGAGGCGGCCGCACTGGCGCGAGATCACTTCAACCAGCCCTTGCGCCGGAAGTAGATGAAGGGCGCAGCCACCGAGACCAGCATCAGCACCAGGGCAAAGGGGTAGCCCCAGGCGGCGTCCAGCTCGGGCATGTGCTTGAAGTTCATGCCGTAGATGCTGGCGATCAGGGTCGGGGGCAGCAGGGCGACGCTGGCCACCGAGAAGATCTTGATGATCTTGTTCTGGTTGATGTTGATGAAGCCGACGGTGGCGTCCATCAGGAAGTTGATCTTGTCGAAGAGGAAGGCGGTGTGCGAGTCGAGGGAGTCGATGTCGCGCAGGATCTGGCGGGACTCTTCGAACTGCTCGGCATTGAGCATGCGGCTGCGCATCATGAAGCTGACGGCCCGGCGCGTGTCCATCACGTTGCGGCGGATGCGGCCGTTCAAGTCTTCCTCGCGGGCGATGGCGGCCAGCACTTCGCCGGCTTCGGTGTCGGTGACCTCGCTCTTGAGCACGCGGGTTGAGACGGCTTCGAGCTTGTCGTAGATGCCTTCGAGCACATCGGCCGAGTATTCGGCGTCGGCGTCGTAGAGCTTGAGCAGCACGTCCTTGGCGTCTTCGATCAGGGCCGGGATGCGCCGCGCGCGCAGGCGCAGCAGGCGGAAGACGGGCAGGTCTTCGTTGTGGATGGAGAAGAGGACGTTGTTGAAGAGGATGAAGGCGACGCGCACGTTGTGGGCGGGGGTGCCTTCGGGCTCGTCGTCGCCCTCGATCAGGAAGTCGGTGCGGATGTGCAGCTCACCGTTGTCTTCCTCGTAGAAGCGGGCGGACTCTTCCAGGTCTTCGTCCACGATGTTCTCGGGGATGGTGAGCCCGAAGCGGTCGCGGATCCAGCCTTTTTCTTCGGCGGTGGGGCTCTCCAGGTCGACCCAGATGGGGCGGGCCTTGGCCAGCTCTTCGGCAGACTCGATTTCTTCCTGGAACATGCCGCCCTTCAAGCGGCCGTTGTCCAGCGTGAATACGTTCAA
>CALMQC010000149.1 GCA_937871895.1 uncultured Roseateles sp.
TGCCTGGCGTGCCGAGCCCCCGCGCGGCGTGCTCACGCTCGCACGTGGCAGCTCGGACCACGCGGCGCACTACTTCGCCTACCTCGCGATGGCGCGCCTGGGCCGCCTCGTCACCTCGCTGCCGATGTCGCTGCTGACGCTGTATCAGAGCCAGCTCGACACTCGTGGCCTCACCTCGATTGCCTTCTCGCAATCGGGCCGCAGCCCGGACCTGATCCTGCCGACGCAGCAGCTGCGCAGCAGCGGCGCGCGCACCGTCGCTGTCGTCAACGTGGCCGACTCGCCGCTGGCCGAAGCCGCCGAGCATGTGCTGCCGCTGCATGCCGGGCCTGAGCGCAGCGTGGCCGCGACCAAGAGCTATATCGCGCAGCTGGTGGCCGGCGCGCGCCTCGTCGCGGCCTGGCAGGCCGAGCCGGGCTTTGAGCTGGCGTTGCGCGCCCTGCCCGAGGCGCTGCGCACGGCGAGCCGGCTCGACTGGAGCGCGGCGATTCCGGTGCTGCAGGACGTTGACCGCCTGTTCGTCATCGGCCGGGGCCTCGGCCTCGCGGTGGCGATGGAAGCGGCCCTCAAGTTCAAGGAGACCTGCGGCATCCAGGCCGAGGCCTTCTCGGGCGCCGAGGTCAAGCACGGGCCCATGGCCTTGGTTGAGAACGGCTACCCGCTGCTCGTCTTTGCACCGCGCGGCCCGGCCCAAGCCGGCCTGTTGCAACTCGCTGACGAGATGCGCGGCCGTGGCGCCCGCGTACTGCTCGCCGCCCCGGTGGGCACGCCCGGCGCCGAGCTGCCCCTCGCGCCCACCGCGCATGAAGACCTCGACCCCATCGCCCTGGTGCAGAGCTTCTACCCAATGGTCGAAGCCCTGGCACGGGCGCGCGGGCGCAACCCGGATGCGCCGCCCCACCTTGCGAAGGTGACGCAGACCACATGAACAAACCACGCCGCCCGGCTGGCCCTGGTACGCAGATCGCAACGGCCAAAGACAACAAAGCCACAGAGACACGGAGACACAGAGAAGCTCCCGTGAATTCCTCTGTGTCTCTGTGCCTCTGTGGCTGTGTTCTGCATTCCCCGGATTCACCAACGACATGAGCACGAACTTCAATCCTGGCCGCCTGGTGATGGTCGACATCCCGGGCAAGACCCTGACCCCCGACGAAGCCGCCTTCCTGCGCGAGCAGGGCATCCGCGCGGTCTGTTTGTTCCGCCGCAACCTGGGCACCGAGGCCGAGGTGCGCGCCCTTGTTTCGCAACTCATCGAGGTGATGGGCCCCGAGGCGCTGATCGGCCTCGACCAGGAAGGCGGCGGCGTGGTGCGTGCCACCTTCCTGCCCCTCGCCCCGGCCGCAATGGCGCTGGGTGCCTGCGGTGACGAAGCGCTGGCCGAAGCCACCGGCGCGGCGGTAGCGCGCGGGCTGCGGTCTTTGGGCATCAACTGGAACTTCGCGCCGGTGCTCGACGTCAACAACAACCCGGCCAACCCGGTGATTGCCGAGCGCAGCTTCAGCGCCGACCCGGACGAAGTCGCGCGTCTCGCGGGTGCCTGGATGCGCGGCTCGCTGAGCGAGGGCGTGGCTTGCTGCGTCAAGCACTTCCCCGGGCATGGCGACACGCATGTGGACTCGCACCACGCGCTGCCCACCGTCAACAAGAGCCGTGCCGAGCTGGAGCAGTTGGAGCTGCGGCCCTTCAAGGCGCTGGCGGCCGAGGCGCCCTCGGTGATGACGGCCCACATCGTCTACCCGCAGATCGACCCCGAGCTGCCGGCCACGCTCTCGCCCGCGCTGCTCGACGGCATCCTGCGCCGCGACTGGGGCTATGAGGGCGTGATCCTCACTGACGCGCTGATGATGAAGGCCGTGGCCGACCGCTGGGGCTATGCGCGCGCGGCCGAGCTCGCCATCGCGGCGGGGGCCGACATGATCCTGGCGCAAGGCAGCCTGGCCGAGCAGCGCGAGTCGCTCGACGCGCTGCACAGCGCCTTTGCCGAGGGCCGCCTTTCGCTGACCTTGGGCGAGCGTGCCGCCACGCGGCTTGACGCGATGGCCCGTCGCTTCCCAGCCCGCATCGAGCCCGACACGGCGGCCCAGCGTGAAGAAGACGAAGCGCTGATGCAACGCGGCTGGGCGGCCGGCCTCACCCTGCTTCGCGGCGCCACACCGCCGGCTCGCCACACACCGGTGCGCGTCATCGTGCAAGCCAAGGTGCCGACCGACATGGTCTCCGAGCCCGGCCCGAGCGGGCAGGACGCTGCCGGCCTCTTTGCCGGCTTTGCCGACGTGGTGGTGCAGGAGGTGGATGAGCTGTCGAAGCTCGACTGGGCCTCGCTGCCGCAGGACGGCCGCTACCGCGTGCTCGTCACCTCGCGCCGGGGCCGCTATGGCGCGGCGGCGGCCGGCTGGCGGCCCGACCTGCACCTCGCGCTCTGGAACCCGTACCACGCGCTCGACATCGCCGGGCCCGCTGTGCTGGCGTATGGCTACGCGCCGGGGGCGCTGGCGGCGGTGCGTGCCTGGTTGGAGGGCAGCGCACCGGCCAACGGCAAGCCGCCTGAAGGTTTGCAGTGAAGACGCCACCGCAGGGCCGAGCGCCGGGCCGCTCCCAAGCCGGCCGTCACTCGCATGCGAGCGACCCCCTCGGGGGATCGACCGACGTACCCGTCGGGCGAGGGGCTCCATTGACTTGGGTACCAACCCTGTACTTCGTGCAGGGCATGCAGTTCTTCGTCGTCATGCTGATCGCGGGCCTGATGTTCAAGAGCCTCGGGGTCAGCAACGAGTTGATTGCCCGCTGGACCGGCGTGCTCGGCCTCGCCTGGGCGCTGAAGCCGCTGTGGAGCCCCTTCCTGGAGCTGGCGCGCAGCAAGAAGCTGATCGTGGTCGCCACGCAGCTCACGGGCGCCGTGTGCCTGGGGCTGATGGCGGTGGCTCTGCAGCTGCCCGCGTGGTTCGGCGCAGCGCTGGTCGTGCTCTTCCTGATCGCCTACGCCTCGGCCACGCACGACATCGCCTGCGACGGCCTCTACATGGGCGCGCTCGACGCCAAGCAGCAGGCTGCGTTTGCGGGCTGGCAGGGCGCCTTCTTCAACGCCGCGCGCTTCTTCATCACCGGCGTGATCCTGAAAGTCGCGGGGCAGCTGGAAGGCACGATGGGCGCGGCCAACGCCTGGTCCACGGTGTTTGCCGGCCTCGCGCTGCTGGTGCTGCTGCTCGCGGCCTACAACGCGCGGATGCTGCCCGGCACGGCCAACACTGAACACAGCGAGATGACGGCCGCCGGCGTGCGCCGCTTGCTGAAGGACGTGCTGATCGACTTCTTCAGCAAGCCCGGCATCTGGCGCGCCGTCGTCTTCATCGTGCTCTTCCGCTTTGCTGAAGGCCAGGTGCAGACCATTGGCCCGCTCTTCCTGCTCGAAGCGCGCGACAAGGGCGGCCTGGGCCTGACGACCAGCCAGGTGGCGGACGTGTACGGCTGGGTAGGCACCGGGGCCTTCTTGCTCGGCTCGGTGCTGGGCGGCTACTTCACCAGTTGGCTCGGCCTCAAGCGCGCGATGCCGGTACTGATCGTCGCGATGGCGGTGCCGAACGCGACCTTCTACGCGCTCTCGCATTGGCTGCCGACCGACCTCGTGCACATCGGCGCGGCGGTCGGCATCGAGATGCTGGGCTACGGCTTCGGCTTCGTCGGCATGATCCTCTTCATCATGCAGGCCGTCGCGCCGGGCAAGTTCCAGACGGCCCACTACGCGCTCGGCTCGGGCGTGATGCAGCTGGGCTTCATCTTCTCCAAGACCTTCTCGGGCGACGTGCAGGCCCGGCTTGGCTACGAGCACTTCTTCCTGTGGACGCTGATCGCAGGCGTGCCCGCGCTCCTGTTGTTGGCCTGGGTGCGCATGCCTGAGAAAGAAGCCGCTGCATGAAAGCCTTGCTCGCTCTGGTCTTCGTCGCCGCGTCGGCCCAGGCCGGCGAGTTCTTTGACGACTTTGAGCAACCCGACCTCGCCACGCTCCAGGCCCAAGGCTGGAAGCTGCGCGAGGGCCTCGGCCACCCCGGCATTGCCGGCGCGCGCTTCGTGCGTGAGCAGCTGTCGCTCAGCAACGGCCTGCTGCGTCTTGCACTGAACACCGACGGCGACTACGCCCGCACCCAGCTCGCCCAAGCCTGCGGGCCGCGCAAGTTCCTGGTTGGCACCACCACGGCCCGCGTGCGCCTGCGCGACACGGCCACGCCCGACCCCGTGGTGCAGGCCTTCTTCCTGGCGGGGCCGCTGCGCTTTGACTTCGACCCCGAGTTCAGCGAGGTGGACTTCGAGTACCTGCCGCATGGCGGCTGGGGCAGCCCGGCACGCAGGCTCTACGGCGTGGCCTGGCAGACCGTGCGGCTGGAGCCTTGGCAGTCCTACAACCACGCGGTGGAGCGCTTTGGCTCGCACGACGGCTGGCAGCTGCTGACCGTGCAGGTCGAGCGCGGCCGCACGCGCCACTTCGTCAACGGCGAGCTGCTGCGCGAGGCCGAGGGGCGCACCGTGCCCACCGTGCCCATGGCCATCAGCTTCAGCCACTGGCTGGCGGCAGGCAGCCAAGCCGGCCCGGCGCGCGAGCATGCCTTTGAGGTGGACTGGGTGCTGCATGTCAGCGACCGCAGCGTCCCGCCCGCCGACATGGAGGCCCGCGTGCAGCAGCTGCGCGCGCAAGGCCTGAAGCGCCACGACACCGTGCCCGACTCGGGCCTCACGAGCGAGTGCAATCTATGAAGTCTTTGCTCAGCGCCTGGCTGCTTGCTGCCACCACCGCCCACGCCCAACTCGTCGGCGTCTACGCGCTGAACGAGCGCCCGACCACCTACGTCGAGCAGCTCCAACCCGGTCGCGTCACGCACGTCCTCTACGCCTTCCTGCGCCTATGCGGCCCCGGCCAGTTGAAGGACGACGCCAAGGCCTGCGAGGGCCGGCCGGACTTCTCCGTCGCGCCCAACGAAGCCCAC
>CALMQC010000150.1 GCA_937871895.1 uncultured Roseateles sp.
GGCGCCGGGCCGCGCACAGCATTCAAGGCCGAAGCGGTGATCGCGCCATCCTGAACCTGGGCGCGGTTGTCACGCGCCAACTGGCTGAGGTCTGGAGGCACTTCCAAACCTTGGGTCTGGCGCGCATTGGTGCGGTAGTCGACCTTGTCGGTCGGGAACATGCTCTCGATCGTGCTGCAGGCGCTGAGCGACACGATCAGCGCCACCGCTGCTGCGCGAACGGCCGAGACGGTGAACGGGGTATGGGACATCACGCTGGGAATCTCCGGGTGGGGCGGCCAAGGCCGCCCAGGCAGTCGCGCATTAGACCAGAGCAGATCGCTGCCAAAGCTCAGCGCAGACCCGCTTCGGACAGCGCCTGTGCCACGGCTGCCTGACCGGCCGCCGTCAGCGGCGTGATCGGGAGACGCACGGCGTCGCCACACAGGCCGAGTTGCCGCATTGCCCACTTGGCGGGCGCCGGGCTGGGTTCGCAGAACAGCTGCTTGTGCAGGCCGAGCAGGCGCAGATGAATCTCGCGCGCTCCGATGGCGTCGCCTGCCAGGGCTTTGCGGCAGAGCTCAGCCATCGCGCGCGGCGCGACGTTGGCCGTCACGCTGACATTGCCGTGGCCACCAAGCAGCATCAGCGCAATGGCGGTGCCGTCGTCGCCTGAATAGGTGTGGAAGCGCTTGGGCGCGTGCTTGATCAGATAGGCGGCGCGCTCGATGTTGCCGCTGGCTTCCTTGATGCCGAACACGCCGGGCAGACCTGCGCAGCGCAGGGTGGTGTCGGGCAGCATGTCGGCGACCGTCCGGCCCGGCACGTTGTAAAGCATGGTCGGCAAATCGACGGCCTCTGCGATGGCCTTGAAGTGCTGGTAGATCCCCTCTTGGGATGGCTTGTTGTAGTAGGGGACTACCGACAGCGCGCAGTCCGCACCGACCTGCTTGGCGAAGCGGCTGAGCGCAATGGCTTCACGCGTCGAGTTGGCGCCCGTGCCGGCCATGATCGGGATGCGGCCGGCAGCATGTTCCACAGCCGTTTTGATGATCTGGCAGTGCTCTTCCACATCCACGGTGGGCGATTCGCCGGTGGTGCCAACCACGCAGACGCAGGCCGTGCCTTCTTGAATGTGCCAGTCGATCAGACGCTTGAGAGCGGGGTAGTCGACGCTGCCGTCCTCAAGCATGGGGGTGACGAGGGCGACGATGCTGCCGGTAAAGGGAATCATTGGAGGCGTGGGGAAGTCAGTCGGGCGATTTTATGGGCGCCCGCCCTGTCAAAGTTGCGGCCGCCGGGCCGCAACGCGCTGGACGAAGCGGGCGTTGACACCGCCAGGGCTAGCGGGCTCGAACAGGTCTTCGAACGCAATGAGCTCCCAGCCGCGCACGTGCGAGAGCAACTCGGCGCGTTGGAGCAGGAAATCGGGCCGGGACGGGCGCCCAATGCATTGCTGGCCGTTTGCAAAGGTCTCGTAGATCAGGCTGCCGCCGGGCGCCACGCTGGCCAGGACGGTGTCCAGCAAGGGGCGCCACAGGTAGTTGCACACCAGCACCAGGTCGAAAGTCCGATCGGTCAGGGGCCAGGGGCCGGCCTCGATATCGGCCTCGATGACCTCGGCCACCGCGCGCAGCGGGCCGATGGCCTCGGCATCACGGTCTACGCCGGTCACCCGCCAGCCCTGGGCGGCCAGCCAGCGCAGGTTGCGCCCACTGCCGCAGGCGAGGTCGAGGCAGCTGCCGCGCTCTGGGGGGAGGTGATCCTGCAGCCAACGGGAGGGAGCGGTCATCCGACGCAGGACCAGACGTAGTCGGCCAGCCGGGCCATGACGCCTGGGCGCAGGTAGGCGAGCGCCACCAGGAGCAAGACGGCGCCAAGCGCTGCGAAGACCCAGCCCGATCTCACGCGGGCGCCATCCTGCGAATCGGCGATTCGCGAACCGGCAGGTTGATCAAGGCGGCGAAGACGCCCAGCGCCACCGCCAGCCACCACACCACGTCGTAGCTGCCGGTCGCGTCGTAGAGGCGGCCGCCCAGCCAGACGCCAAGGAAGCTGCCCACCTGGTGGCTCAGGAAAACGAAGCCGCCCAACATCGACATATGCGCCGGGCCGAAGATCTGCGCGATCACGGCATTGGTCGGCGGCACGGTGGACAGCCACAGGAAGCCAATCACGGCCGAGAACAGGTAGACCGACATCGGCGACAGGGGCAGCGTCACGAAGAGCGTGATGGCCACGGCGCGCAGGGCGTAGATGCCCGAGAGCAGGTAGCGTTTGGGGAAGCGCTGGCCCAGCATGCCCGCCGCATAGGTACCGAAGATGTTGAACAGGCCGATCAACATCAGCGCGACGGTGGAGACCTCGATGCCCAGCCCCTTGTCGCGCAGATAGCTGGGCATGTGCACGCCGATGAACACGACCTGGAAGCCACAAACAAAGTAGCCCAGCATCAGCAACTGGAAGCTGCGATAGCCAAAGGCCTCGCGCAAGGCGCCGAGAATGCTCTGCCCGCCAACCACCATCGGCCGCTCGGGCTCGCGCACACCCAGGGCCAGCGGCAGGATGAGCAGGGCGCTGCCGGCCAGCAGCCAGAGCGCCATTTGCCAGCCCAGGTGCGAGATCAGCAGCGTCTCGATGGGGATCATGGCGAACTGCCCGAACGATCCCGCCGCCGCTGCCACGCCAAAGGCCCAGGAGCGGCGTTCCGGCGCGACGGTGCGACCCAGCACGCCATAGATCACGGCATAGGTGCAAGCGCTTTGCGCCATGCCGATCACGACGCCACAGCCGAGCGTGAACGCCCAAGGCACGGCGGCCACCGACATCAGCACCAGCCCCAGGGCATAGAGCAAGCCACCGCCGATCAGCACTTTCCAGGCGCCATAGCGGTCGGCCAGCATGCCGGCGATGGGGCCAGCCGCACCCCAGGCCAGGTTTTGAATGGCGATGGCGAAGGAGAAGGTCTCGCGCGTCCAGCCACGCTCCGTGATGATGGGCTGCAGCCAAAAGCCGAAGCCGTGGCGGATGCCCATCGAGAGCGTGACGATGAGGGCGCCACACAGCAGCACCTGCTGGGCGCTGAGCGTGCGAGGTGAGGTGGTGGCTTGCATCC
>CALMQC010000151.1 GCA_937871895.1 uncultured Roseateles sp.
CGGCGTCCAGCACCACTTCCAGCTGCCGCTCCAGCCGCTCGTAGACCTCTTCCGCGTCGTTCAGCGGCTCGGTCTCGCCGGGCAGGATCAGCGTGGTGGACAGCAATGGCTGCCCAAAGATCGCCAGCAGCTCCTGCGTCACATGGTGCTCAGGCACGCGCAGCCCGATCGTGCGCCGGCTGGGGTGGGAGAGCCGCCGTGGCACCTCCTTGGTGGCCGGCAGGATGAAGGTGAAAGGCCCGGGCGTCGCCAGCTTGAGCAAGCGGTACTGCTTGTTGTCCACCATGGCGTAGGTCGCCAGCTCGGAGAGGTCCCGGCACAGCAAGGTCAGGTGGTGCTTGTCGTCCACGCCCCGCACGCGGCGGAGCTGCTCGGCGGCGGCTTTGTCGTCCAGCCGGCAGACGAGCGCGTAGCTGGAGTCCGTCGGGATCGCGCCAATGCCGCCGGCCTGGAGCTTTTGCGCCGCTTGGCGCAGGAAGCGCGGCTGGGGGTTGTCGGGGTGGACTTCGAAGCGTTGGGCCATGGCCAGGCAAGCCCTCAGGCGCGGTGGATGCGGTCGCCCAGCTCCGTCCACACGGGGGTCAGCGAGGCGGCCAGCGGCGGCAGGCTGCCGAGGGCGGTGTGGCTTTCGTCGGGGGAGTGGAAGTCACTTCCACGCGACGCGAGCAGGCCGTACTCCAGCGCGGTGTCGGTGTAGCGGGTGGCGTCGGCGGCGGTGTGGCTGCCGGTGACGACCTCGATGCCGCGCCCGCCGTGCTGGATGAACTCGGTGATGAGGGCGTACTCCTCCATCGCGGTGAAGGGGTAGCGGGCCGGGTGGGCGATGACGGCGATGCCGCCAGCCTCGTGGATCCAGCGCACGGCGTCACCGAGGCGGGCCCAGACGTGGGGCACGTAGCCGGGCTTGCCTTCGGTCAGGTAGCGGCGGAAGACCTCGGGCACGTCGCTGCAGTGGCCGGCGTCGACCAAAAAGCGGGCGAAGTGGGTGCGCGAGATCAGCTCCGGGTTGCCCACGTAGGTGAGCGCGCCCTCGTAGGCGCCGGGGATGCCGACCTCGGCCAGGCCGGCGGCCATCTCGCGGGCGCGCACCTCGCGGCCGCCGCGTGTGGCGCGCAGGCCGTCGATGAGCTGCTGGTTGCTGTGGTCAAAGCCCAGGCCGACGATGTGGACCACGCGGCCTGCGAAGGTGACCGAAATCTCGGTGCCGGTCAGGTAGTCCATCCCCTGGGCCAGCGCGGCCTGGCGGGCACGCTCCTGGCCGGCAATCTCGTCGTGGTCGGTCAGGGCCCAGAGCTGCACACCGCCCGCCTTGGCGCGGGCGGCCAGGGCTTCGGGGGCCAGCGTGCCGTCGGAGACGGTGGAGTGGCAGTGGAGGTCGGCGTTCAGGGCCGTGTCGAGCGTGGCGGTCACGGTCCGAATTATGCGGACGCCCCCTCGATGACGTACTCCACCTTCTGTTGACCCTGCCATTCGTTGAGGCTCAGCCGGTAGGCCAGGGTGACCTGGTCGGGCAGGTGCTCGGTGCGGCCAAACCAGATCGCGTCGCGCAGCTCCCCGCCGGCACCTCCCGCGCGCAGGCGCAGCTTGAGATGCTTCTCGCCCACCAGGCGCTGGGAGATCAGCTCAAAGCGGTCGCAAAAGAGCGGCGCCTCGAAGCCTTGGCCCCACACCTGTTCATCTAGCATGCGCGTGGTGGCCGGCGTGGCGGCGCCAGGCGGCAGGGGGCCGTCGTGCTGCAGCGTGCGGGCCAGTTGCTCGCTGTTCAGCCACTCCTCGGCCACGCGGCGCAGCGCGGCGTCGAAGCGGTCGATGCTGGCATCGCGCAGCGTGGCGCCGGCGGCCATCGCGTGGCCGCCGAACTTGGCGAGCAGGTCGGGCTCGCGCTTGGTGATGAGGTCGAGCGCGTCGCGCAGGTGGAAGCCCGGGATGGAGCGGCCCGAGCCCTTGAACAGCCCGTCCGCCCCGCGCGCAAACACGAAGCTCGGGCGGTGGCAGCGGTCCTTGATGCGCGAGGCCACGATGCCCACCACGCCCTCGTGGAAGTCTTCATGGAAGACGCAGAGCGCGGCCGGGGGCTCGCCGCCGAACTGCGCCACCAGCTCGTCCACCCGCGCCTCGGCCTCGACGCGCATGCCGGCCTCGATCTCGCGGCGCTCGCGGTTGATGGCGTCGAGCTGGCGCGCGAGGTCGAGCGCGCGCTCGGGGTCGTCGGTCAGCAGGCACTCGATGCCCAGGGTCATGTCGGCCAGTCGGCCAGCGGCGTTGATGCGCGGCCCGAGCGCAAAGCCGAGGTCAAAGCCCTGGGCCTTGCTGGCATCGCGGCCAGCGGCCGAGAAGAGGGCCAGGATCCCCGGTTGGGCGCGGCCGCTTCGCATGCGCTTGAGGCCTTGCGCCACGAGGCGGCGGTTGTTGGCGTCGAGCTTGACG
>CALMQC010000152.1 GCA_937871895.1 uncultured Roseateles sp.
AGCGCCCCGGGCCGGCATGATGCAAGGACAGCGGTCTCTCGCTCATCCGCGCGCCGGGAAGAGGCCCTGCGGCTTGAAGAACAGCACCGCCGCCATCAGCACATAGGTCAGCAGGCCCGCGAGGGCCGGCCCGACGCTGGACGCGGCTTCCGGCGCCAGCACCTGGCGCAGCAGCGCCGGCAACAGCGTGCGGCTGGCCGTGTCCACCACGCCCACCAGCAGCGCACCCACCAAGGCCCCGCGGATGGAGCCGATGCCGCCGATCACGATCACCACAAAGGCCAGGATCAGGATGCTTTCGCCCATGCCCACCTGCACCGCCAGCAGCGGCCCGAGCAAGCTGCCCGCCAACGCGCAAAGCAAGGCGCCAAAGCCGAAGACGCCGGTGAAGAGACGCCCAATCGGCACGCCCATGGCCAGCGCCATCGCGCGGTTGGAGGCCCCCGCCCTCACCCACATGCCAATGCGCGTGCGCGTGACCAGCACGAAGAGCAGCCCCGCCACGGCCAGCCCCACGCCAATGATCAAGAGCCGGTAGGCCGGATAGAACAAGCCCGGCAGCAGCTCCACGGGGCCCGACAGCGCGGCCGGCGTGTTCAGCATCAGCGGCTGCTCGCCCCAGACCATGCGCACGCCTTCATTGGCCATCAGGATCAAGGCAAAGGTGGCCAGCACCTGGCTCAGGTGGTCACGTTCGTAGAGCCGCCGCAGCAGCGTGACCTCCAGCCCCATGCCCAGCACCGCCGTCCCGGCCAGCGAGGCCAGCACGCCCACGGTGAAGGAGCCGCTCGCCTGCGCAGCACTGGCCGCCAGATAGGCGCCCACCATGTAGAGCGAGCCGTGGGCCAGGTTGATCATGTCCATGATCCCGAACACCAGCGTCAGGCCCGCCGCCAGCAGGAAGAGCATCAGCCCGAACTGCAGCCCGTTCAGCAGCTGCTCGGTGACGAGGATCCAGTCCAAGGCTGTCTAGATCACTTCATCTTGCAAGACGCCGCGTAGGCGTCCGCGTGGTCGCTGAAGATCTTGCCCAGCGTGCGGTTGGTGACGCGGCCTTCGGCGTTCTTGGTGATCACGCGCAGGTAGTAGTCCTGCACCGGGTATTGGTTGTGGTTGAACTTGAAGGGCCCGCGCACCGAGTTGAACTTGGCCGCCTTGATGGCTTTCAGCAGCGCTTCCTTGTTTTCGATCTGGCCCTTCACGTCGCGCACGGCGGCGGCCATCAGTTGCGCGGCGTCATAGCCCTGGCTGGCGTAGAGCGAAGGCAGGCGGCCATAGTCCTTCAGGAAGTCGGCCACAAACTTCTTGTTGGCCGCGTTGTCCATGTCGTGCGCCCAGTGCGAGCTGTTGAACATGCCGAGCATGGGCTCGCCCACGGCCTTGATCACGTCCTCGTCGGCCGAGAAGCCGGGGCCAAAGAGCGTGATGTCGCGCGACAGCCCGGCGCCCACGAACTGCTTGATGAAGTTGATGCCCATGCCGCCGGGCAGGAAGATGTACATCGCGTCCGGCTTGGCCGCGCGGGCCTGGGCCAGCTCGGCCGCGTAGTCCAGCTGGCCGAGCTTGGTGTAGATCTCATCGGCCACCACGCCCTTGTAGTAGCGCTTGAAGCCGGCGATCGCGTCCTTGCCCGCCGGGTAGTTGGGCGCCAGCACCACCAGCTTCTTGAAGCCCTTGTCCGTCACCACCTTGCCCACGGCCTCGTGCAGGTTGTCGTTCTGCCAGGCCACGTTGAAGAAGTACGGGTTGCACTGCTCGCCCGCGTACTGCGAGGGGCCGGCGTTGGCGCTGACGTAGGGCAGCTTGGCGTCGAAGATCGTCGGCCCCACGGCCAGCATCAGGTTCGAGAACACGATGCCCGTCATCAGGTCAATCTTGTCGCGCTTGATGAAGCGGTCCGTCGCCTGCTTGGTGGTCTCGGGGTTCTGCTGGTCGTCGGCGGTGATCAGCTCCACCGACAACGGCCCGAACTTGCCGCCCGCGTGCTTGAGCCCGAGCGCAAAGCCGTCGCGGATGTCCACGCCCAGCCCGGCGCCGGGGCCCGAGAGCGTGGTCAACAGGCCAACCTTGACCTTGTCGGCAGCAGTGGCCGGCAGCGCGGCGGCAGCAAGCGCCACGGCGGCGCAGAGCAGGGCTTTCTTCATGGGGCGTGTCCTCAGGGAGATAGGGGCCAGAGCGCCGCACTCTATCGGCTGGCGCTGACGCCGAGCTTCTCCGCCGCCCAGCGGAAAACCCCAATCAGCGCCTCGGCACCGGCCACAGCCAGCGCAGGATGTCGGGCAGCAGCGCGCCGCCATGCTGGTCCGAGTGCGCGCCGTCACCCCACACGTGCAGCACCTCGTAGCGCGGCCCGGGGGCTTTGAGCTTGTCGGCATTGCTGTTGGCGTAGTTCAGCGCCGCCAGCATCTGCTGGTTGGCCAGGAACCAATGGCCGTGCTCGTTATCCAGGTCGTTGGAGCCATCCTGCAAAAAGATGCGCAGCGGCTTGATCGGGCCCTTGCGGATCAGCGTCGGGTAGAGGTCACCGCCCGGCTGCATCGGCTCCGTGGCGGTGGCCGGCCGGTAGCCAATGGACGTGTAGCTGCCGATCATGCTGATCACGTTCCTGAACGCGTCCGGCCGCTGCCACGCCACCGTGAAGGCCGCAATCGCCCCGCTGCTGGTGCCGCCAATGGCGCGCTCGGTCGGGTCGGTGCTCAACTTGTAGCGCTTGCCCACCTCGGGCAGCAGCTCGTCGATCACGAAGCGCGCGTAGCGGTCGGTGAGCGCGTCGTACTCCTCGGCGCGATGGTCGGGGTTGCGCATGCCAAGGTTGTCCGGGTAGGCCTCGCTCTTGTTCCCCGGCGTCACGAAGATGCCAATCGTCACCGGGATCTCGCCCTTGTGCACCAGGTTCTCCAGCACCTGCGGCACCCGCAGCGAGCCCGTCGGGTTGGTGGCCCGCTGCCCGTCCTGGAAGACCAGCACATGCGCCGGCACCGCGCCCGTGTACTGCGCCGGCACAAACACCCAGTAGCGCCGCACCGTGCCCGCAATCACCTGGCTGCGGAACTCGAACGGCCCCTCCAGCCGGCCTGCCGGCACGCCCGGCTGCGGCAGCGAGTCCGCTGTGAGCGGATAGTCGCCCGGCTTGCGCGGCGCTTGGGCCGAGGCCGGCCAGGCACAGCCCAGCAAGAAGAGCCCGCAAGCCACGGCGCCACAGGCGCGCCGCCCAAACTTGGTCAAGTGATGAAGCATGGCCCCGAACCCTTGCAATCGCAAAGGCTGGGACTCTAGTGCTGAATGAGCGCCCTCAACGCGTGCGCAGCACGTCCGTCGTCGGGAACAGGCCCGCCAGGCTCGCGTCCTTGGCCGCCCCAGCCACCGGGCGGCCGGCGTCCTTGCCAGTGGGCGCAGCCACGGGCTCGTCCAGCGGCGCGCCATCGGTGCCCGTCAGCAGCGCCACCATGGGCCGCAGCGGGTCCTTGGTGCGCTCGGTCACGATGGCTTGCTCGCCAGTGGTCAGCGACACCAGCGCCCCGGGTGGGAAGACGCCAATCGTCGTCACCACCGTCGCGCCGAACTTGTTCGCGCTCTGCTGCCTGAAGATCGACACCGCCGCCGTGGGGCTCAACATGGCGGGCCGCCCCACACGCGGGCTCATCTTGGCGCAGAAGACATCGCAAGTGCGCAGCACGTCGGCCAGCTCCGTCACCTTGGTCAGCCCCTGCGGGTAGCCCTGCCCGTCCGGTTGCTCGTGGTGCTGGGCCACGGCGTCCAGCCAATCCTGGTCGACCACCCCCAGGCCCTTGAGCATGTGCATGCCGTCCAGCGGGTGGTTGCGCATGCGCTGGCGCTGCAGCTCTTCCATCGGGCCGCTCTGTAGGGCCAGCGTGGTTTGCAGGTCCGTCACCGCGATGTTCATCGTCAGTGCGGCCTTCAAAGCGTTCAGCCGCTTGCCGTCCACCCACTCCTTGCGCCGCGCCACCAGCCACACCACGCAGGCCGTGTGCAGCGAGTGCAAGGCCCCATAGCGCGAGAGCTTGTCCGAGCCGATCCGCACCACCTCGAACACCGCCAGGTCCACGTCCTGAAACATCAGCGTGTCCAGCTCTCGCGTCAGCTTGTCCAGCGTGGGCACAAAGCCATCTGCGGTGCTGCCCGGCGCCAGCAGCAACTGCTCCAGCCTGTCCCCCAGCGCCTGCAACATCTGCCAACGGCTCAGGGCGGGGTGTTCAGACGAAGCGCGCTCAACCATCACCAACTCCAGCAACGGAAACCAATCAAACCATCCTAGGCGTAGGGATTTGGTTCGGTGTCTGGATCAAAACGGGTGGCGAGGTGGGGTGTGGAATCTGGCCGCAAAGGCGGGTTGGCGGGCCGGCCGTTCGATGCTGCTGCGCCCATCGAACTCAAAGGAGCGACTGCTGCGGCGCTGCGGGAGTGGGTGGTGCGGCCCAATTGCGGTAGTTGCTTGGTGAGCGCTGAGGGACTGCTATGCAGCGATCTCAGTCGGTCGGCGCTGCGCATCGTGCGCGCGCTCCTCAGTGCATTCCAGTCATTCAGGGGCACGTGGGGTCAAGCCTCAACGCCCGGCCTGCTGATTCGACAGGCTGTTCGATGATGCCTGTCACGATTGCTAGTCCTTCATCAGCTCTTGCAAGTTCGTTACCTGGACGAAGTTCGATCCCCAGTACCGACCGACAGCGAGCGCTCTGAAATCTTCCAGCAACGGCTTGGCTTCCAGGACACGCTGCACCATGTCGGCTGCGTCTTTGACGCCCACCGCTGTGCGGATATCGCGCCGAATGTCAGGGTCAACCGCCTTCAGAAAGAGCGGCATGCTGCCCGCTTCGGAAGTGAACACGCTGGTGCGAGGAGTCCAGTAACGGGTGTAATGGTTTGCCTGCCGTTCCTTTGCATGAACGACACCATCGAGGGCAAGCAGGAAGTCCGCTTGCACTAGCTCGGCGAATGTCGTGTGCTCGGATGAGCAGCGCTCTTTCAACAGGTCCGCCGTAAGGCTGGCGCGGTTTGCCTTGAGACGATTGTTGCGATGCTCGTCTAGAGACCGCATGTATGAATCGAACGCAGTGATATCCGCGACCTTTGTGCCTGCATGGTCCAGCCTGAGCACGTACGGGTGCTTGAACAGCGCCCGTAGACAACGCCAGCGCTCATAACGGATCAGCGCCGCAGTAATTAGCAGGACTGACTCAAGCGCGAAGAAGCGATACAGGTCCGCCCAGCCTTCTTGATACGCGCCGTCTCTCAGCGGCGGTCCGAACCTTTGCCCAAGCGCCTCAAGCATCACGATGCAAGTCTTGATCGCTTTAGGGTCATCCTCGGAGAAGCCAGCTAGCGTGTCGGCGTACTCCGAAACTTGGTCCCGCAGCTGCTTCGTGCGCAGGATCGCTTGATAGATCTCTTCGTCGTACCCCGACTGAGTGCCATCAGGTGTCACGTACTGCTTATCCACCTCAGCGACAACGCTCTGAACGAAATGCATCTCTGTGAATCGCCCCGGGTATCGCGGAGGCCCGTTGGTTTAAGTCAGACGGTCGCGG
>CALMQC010000153.1 GCA_937871895.1 uncultured Roseateles sp.
GCCGGTCTCGCGCGCCAGATGCATCTGCGGCTCCGAGACCTCGCCGGTGATGAAGGCATCGGCCCCACCGGCGATGGCAGCTTCGAAATAGCCTTGGGCACCTCCGGAGCACCAGGCCACGCGCCGCAGCAGGCGGCCGTCGCCGGGCAAGGCCAGCGCCGGTCGGCCGAGTGTGGCTTGCACATGCGCCGTCAGCGTCTGCAGCGAAGAGGCTTCGGGCAATGCGCCGCTGAACACCAGGTCCTGATCGCCACAGCGCTGGTCTGCCGTCCAGCCAAGTTGCTGGCCCAGCTGCACGTTATTGCCCAGCTGCGGGTGCGCATCGAGCGGCAAGTGATAGGCAAAGAGGTTCACGTCGGCCGCCAGCAAACGCGCCAGGCGCTGTTTCATCCAGCCCGTCACGCGGCCGTCCTGGCCGCGCCAGAAGAGGCCGTGGTGCACCAGCAGCGCATCGGCGCCGGCGGCGATGGCTGCCTCAATGAAGTCGAGGCTCGCGGTGACACCGCAGACCAGGCGCTGCACCTCGCGGCGACCCTCGACCTGCAAACCGTTCGGCCCATAATCCTTGAAGCGACCCGGCTCCAGCAGTCGATTCAGACACTGTTCAAGCGCGATGCGGTCGGGCATGGAAGATGGACTCGATGGAATTGAAGCGGCTCTGGCTGATTTTCGCGCAGGCAGTGACCGTGGCGCTGGCCGTGTTCTTCGTGCTGGCCACGCTGCGGCCGCAGTGGTTCAAGAACCCGCCGCCCTTGGCCGCATTGCCGGCCGCCAGCGTGGCACCTTCACCGGCAGCCGCTGCCGGCCGCCAGACGCTGGCTCAGGCCGCCCGCGCAGCTGCGCCCGCCGTGGTCAGTATCACCGCCAGCAAGGCACCGCCGCGCAGCGCACGGGAGCAAGGGCGCTTCTTTGGCCTGCCCTTTGGCTCGCGCGAGGCCGACCTGCGGCCGCAACTGGGTCTGGGCTCGGGCGTCATCATCTCGGCCGATGGTGTGCTGCTGACCAACAACCATGTGGTTGCTGGCGCGTCGGACATCGAGGTGCTGCTGTCGGATGGCCGCCAAGCCCGCGCCACCTTGGTCGGCGCCGACCCGGAGACCGACGTCGCGGTGCTGCGCATCCAGCTCGACAAGCTGCCCGTGATCGCGCTCGGCGACGTGCGCTCCTTGCAGGTGGGCGACCCGGTGCTCGCGATTGGCAATCCGTTCAACGTGGGCCAGACGGTCACCTCGGGCATCGTCAGTGCGCTGGGACGCAACCAGCTCGGCATCAACACTTTTGAGAACTTCATCCAGACCGATGCGGCCATCAACCCCGGCAACTCGGGCGGCGCTTTGGTCGATGCCGACGGCCGGCTCATCGGCATCAACACGGCCATCTTTTCGCGCAGCGGCGGCAGTGTTGGGCTGGGCTTTGCCATCCCCGTGGACGTGGCCCAGCAGGTGGCCCAGGCCATCCTGCGTGACGGGCAGGTGGCGCGCGGCTGGATTGGTGTGCAGCCCCGCGAGCTGTCGGCCGAACTGGCCGAGGCGCTCAAGCTCGACGACACGCGCGGCGTGCTGATCGGCGGCCTGGTGGCCGGTGCACCGGCAGCGGCAGCCGGCATCCGGCCGGGCGACGTGATCCTGCGGATCGGCACGCGTGAGGTGAACAGCCCGGCCGAGTTGCTCGCCACCGTCACGGCGCTCAAGCCGCGCGATCAGGTGCAGATCCAGCTGAAGCGTGGCCGCGAGCGGCTGGAGCTCAAGCTCAGCGTGGCCCAGCGCCCGACGCCGCAGCGCGAGCAGGACGACAACTAGGGCTTGGAATCCGGGTCCGGCTCCGGCGCCTTGCTGTAGCGCGAGAACACACCGGCAGCCAGGATGCCAGCCTCGTAGAGCAGGCACATCGGGATCGCCAGCGCCAGCTGCGAGACCACATCGGGCGGCGTGATGATGGCCGCCACGACGAAGGCGATGACGATGAAGTAGCCGCGCCATTCGCGCAGCTTCTCGACCGTCATCAGCCCCATGCGCACGAGCACGACGACGATCACCGGCACCTCAAACGCCGCCCCGAAAGCGATGAACATGTTCATCACGAAGCCGAGGTAGGCCTCGATGTCAGGCGCCGCCTGGATGCTCTTGGGCGCAAAGCCCTGGATGAACTTGAAGACCTGGCCGAAGACGAAGAAGTAGCAGAAGGCCACGCCGATGAAGAACAGCAGCGTGCTGGAGATCACCAGCGGCAGCACCAGCCGCTTCTCGTGCGAATACAGGCCCGGCGCCACAAAGGCCCAGACCTGGTAGAGCACCACCGGCAGCGCTAGCAGGAAGCCCGCCAGCAGCGTGATCTTGAGCGGCACCAGGAAGGGCGAGATCACGCTGGTGGCGATCATGTGCGTGCCCTCGGGCAAGTGGGCCACCAGCGGCAAGGCCAGCAGGTCGTAGAGCTGAGAGGGCCCAGGGTAGAGCGCCAGCACGCCAAAGCACACCAGCACCGCCAGTGCCGCCCGGATGAGGCGATCACGCAGCTCGATCAGGTGCTCGACGAAGGGCTGCTCGGTGCCGGCGAGTTCGTCCTCGTTGGGGTTCTTGAAATCGCTCATGCCTTGTTGCGCGGGGGCCTGAAGCGCGCCACACGGGCAGCGCCTGATTGCACGTGGCGCTGCACGCCCTCGCGCTGCTTGTACCAAAGCGGGGTGGCGCCGCGCTTGAGCCGCCACTTCTTCTTGGGGTGCCGGTACTCGGGGGGCGGCACCGGGTCGGTGCCATAGGCATCAGCGCCTTCAGGGCCACCGCCGCCGGGCAGGGACTGCCAGCTCTGGTTCAGAGACTCGGAGGTCTCGTGAATCGTCTGGTTGACGGTGCTTTGCACGTCCTGCGCCGCCGTCTCGAACTGGCGCTTCATCTTGGCCAGCTCTTCCAGCTCGATGCTGCGATTGACCTCGGCCTTCACGTCCGAAACATAGCGCTGCGCCTTGCCGAGCAAATGCCCGACGGTGCGCGCCACGCGCGGCAGTCGCTGCGGCCCGATCACGACCAGCGCGACCGCGCCGATCAGCGCGAGCTTGTCAAACCCAAAGTCGATCATGGACGCACCCACCCCCTACGCGCTGCGCGCGCCCCCTCAAGGGGGCGCCACTGGCCGCCCGGCAAAGCCGGATCGGCGGTGGCCGCTGGGTCGAGCTTGCGTTTCGTCGCGCCGTCAGCGTACGCCACCCAGGGAGTGCCGTTCAACGTCATCAAGACTTCGTCTTGGCGTCCACGTCGACCGTGTTCGGGTCAGCGGGCTTCTGGGTGTTGGCCAGTTGCTGGGATGGCGGCTCGGCCGAGCCGTCTTTCATGCCGTCCTTGAAGCCCTTGACCGCGCTGCCGAGGTCCTTGCCGATGTTGCCGAGCTTCTTGGTGCCAAACACCAGCACGACGATGACCAGCACGATCAACCAGTGCCAGATGCTGAAGGAACCCATGTTGTTCTCCTAGAGGAATGCCGCAAATTTTAGGTGACGCTGGTGATCAGCAAGTTCTGGACCCATGGCAGCGGGTGTGAGGGAGTCCGGCGTGACCGAAAGGGTGCTCCAAAGCCCTCGAATCAAGGCGCAAAGCACAGCCGTAGCTTGGGCTACGGCGAGCATTTGCAACGCCGAGTCGGGGGCTTTGGGGCGCCCGGGCGGGCACGCAGGATTTCCTCGCACCCGCTCAACCCTTGGCCCAAGGGCGCGGGCCGCCCATCACGTGCAGGTGCAGGTGGAAGACCTCCTGCCCGCCGTCACGGCCGGTGTTGACCACGTGGCGGAAGCCGCCCGTCACGCCCAGCTCCTTCATGAGCTTGGTGCCCAGCACCATCATCTTGCCGAGCAGGGCTTCTTCTGCCTCGGTCACGTCAGCCATCGAGGCGATGTGGCGCTTGGGGATGATGAGCACGTGCACCGGCGCCCAGGGCGCGATGTCGTGGAAGGCGAGGAGCTCGTCGTCCTCGTAGACCTTGCGGCTCGGGATCTGCCCGGCCACGATCTTGCAGAAGATGCAGTTGGGGTCGCTGCTCATCGCTTCACTCACTGTTGCTGTTGATGCGCCTGGGCGCGCGAGGCGAATTCGGCCAGGCCCGAGAGGCCCTCGCGCCGCGCCAGCTCGGCCAACACATCCTCAGGCTTGAGCCCAAAGTGCGCCAGCGCGATCAGGCTGTGGAACCACAGGTCGGCCACCTCGTAGACCACCTTCTTGGGGTCCCCGTCCTTGGCGGCCATCACGGTCTCGGTGGCTTCCTCGCCGACCTTCTTCAGGATGGCGTCCAGGCCCTTGTCGAAGAGCTTGGCGACATAGCTGCTGGACGGGTCGGCACCCTTGCGACTCGCGATCACGGCCGCGACGCGGGCCAATACTTCTTCACTCATGGCGGTAGATCTGGTTCGGGTCCTTGAGGACGGGCTCGGTGGTCTGCCAGGTGTTGCCTTCCAGGCGCTGGAAAAAGCAGCTGTGCCGGCCCGTGTGGCAGGCAATGCCCGGATCATGCCCGTGCTGCGTCACGGTCAGCAGCACCACGTCGTTGTCGCAGTCGAGCCGGATGTCGTGCACCTGCTGCACGTGGCCGCTCTCCTCACCCTTGTGCCACAGACGGTTGCGCGAGCGGCTCCAGTAGACGGCCTCGCGGCGCTCGGCGGTCAGCACCAGGGCTTCCTTGTTCATCCAGGCGAACATCAGCACGTCGCCCGTGCCTTGCTCTTGCGCGATCACGGGGACGAGGCCCTTGTCGTCCCACTTCACGGTTTCGAGCCAGGCGCTGTCGATGTGCGTCGGGCCGCTGTGCGCGCGCTCCTCGGCGAACCACTTCAGCACGGGGATGGTGCCCGGCAGCACCGGCTGCAGTGGCACGGGCAGGTCGGCCCAGGCCATGCGCTGGCCTTCGAGCATCTGGAACTCGCCGGCCCACTCATAGACCTTGCAGAAGTTCAGCCGCACGCGGGCGTGGGGATAGTCCATCACCTCCACCTTCCAGGGGTGGGCGGTGCCAATCTCGATGCCGAGCTCTTCGCGCAGCTCGCGGCGCAGGGCTTGCTCGATGGTCTCACCCGCCTCGATCTTGCCGCCAGGGAACTCCCAATAGCCGGCGTAGACCTTGCCATGCGGGCGGGTCGTCAGCAGGAACTGGCCATCGGGGCGCACCAGCACGCCGACGGCGACTTCGGTGACTTCACGCTCACTCATCGCGTCCTGCCTTGTCCCGAGCAAACTGCCAAGCCACGCGGCCCGAGCGTGAACCGCGTTCCAAGGCCCACACGAGCGCTTCTTGACGAGACGCTTCGATGGCAGCGTCACTCAGCCCAAAGTGCCGCAACCACTGCGCCACGATGGCCAGGTACTCGTTCTGGCTGAAGGGATAGAAACTGATCCACAGCCCAAAGCGCTCGGACAGCGAGATCTTTTCCTCCACCGCCTCGCCGGGGTGGATCTCGCCGGTCTCGGCATGCGTGCCGCTGAGGTTGTCGCTCATGCGCTCGGGCAGCAGGTGGCGGCGGTTGCTGGTGGCGTAGATCAGCACGTTCTCGCTCGCGGCGTTGACCGAACCATCGAGCACGCTCTTGAGCGCCTTGTAGCTGGCCTCGCCTTCGTCAAAGCTCAGGTCGTCGCAAAAGATCACGAAGCGCTCGGGCCGCGCCGCCACTTGCTCGACGAGGTCGGGCAGGTCCACGAGGTCGGCCTTGTCCACCTCGATGAGGCGCAGGCCCTGGCCCGAGAACTCATTGAGCACCGCTTTGATCAGTGAGCTCTTGCCCGTGCCCTTGGCACCCGTCAGCAGCACATTGTTGGCCGGCTTGCCGGCCACGAACTGCGCGGTGTTGCGCAGCAAGCGCTCCTTTTGCTGATCCACCTCGCGCAGCTCCGCGAGGCGGATGCGCGAGACGACCCGCACCGGCTCCAGGCACAGCGCGCCATGGCGGCGGCGGGCGCGGAAGGCCACCGAAGCAGCCCAGTCCGGCGGCTCGGGCGCATGGGGCAACACCGCCTCCAGGCGGCCGAGCAACTGCTCGGCGCGGGCGATCAGGGATTCGACGTTGGACATGCGCGGCATTGTCGCCGCAGGGCGCTCACCCCAGCTCACGCAAGGCCGCGTCGAGCTGTTCGGTCGGCAGGCGTTTGAAGCCCGAGCGCACAAAGCGCTGCAAGCGGCCCAGGGCGAAGCTGACCATCACATTGGCCTGCACCTGGGCCTGCACGGTGGGTGTGGCCGCCCCGGCCTGCTCGGCCGCCGCGCGCAGCACCTGGCGCAAGGTCGATTCGATGCGGTCGAAGAACTGGTTCATGCGCGCCGTCAGCCGCTCGTGTTCGAGGATCAAGGCCTCGCCCACCATCACGCGGGCCATGCCCGGGTTCTTCTCGGCAAACTGCAGCAGCACGGCCACGATGCGGCGCGCCTGCAGCGTCGGGTGGGCGTCGAGCTGGGCCGTCTCGGCCAGTTGGTTGACGAGGCCGAAGCAGCTGTCCTCGATGAAGCCGATCAGCCCCTCGAACATCTGCGCCTTGCTGGCGAAATGGCGGTAGAGCGCCGCCTCGCTCAAGTCCAGCTTGGCGGCAAGGGCCGCCGTGGTGACACGCTCGCCGCCCGGCTGCTCCAGCATCGCCGCCACGGCCTGCAGGATCTGAAGCTTGCGTTCGCCGGGTTTGAGGCGGGGGCGCGGGGCGGGGGCTGGGACGTCAGACGTGTCGCTCATGCCCCAAGTGTGCCGCGTTCGGGCGCCGCCGCGATGACGCCGGCTTCAGTCCCGTAGCCAGCCGAGTCGGCGGGCTTCGTAGATCGCCTCGACCTTGGAGCGCACATGCAGCTTGCGGTAGACGCGCTTCACGTAGGTCATCACCGTGTGCGGCGAGACCTGCATGAACTGCGCGATTTCGTCGAAGGTGAAGCCCTTGGCGGCCAGGTGCAGCACGCGGGACTCCTGCTCGGACAGGGCCACCACCTCTTCGTCGGGGTCGGGCCCGCGCGGCGCCGTGCCGGCCAAGGCGTAGGAGGCTGCGGGGGCACTCTGCACCGGCGGCGTCAAGCGCTGCAGCAGGCGGCGCGCGATGACGGGGCTGATGGGGCTGCCGCCCGCGCGCAGCGAGCGCAGTTGCTCGGGCAGGTCGAGCGCCAGGCTGTCCTTGAGCAAATAGCCGGTGGCACCGGCCTCGATGCTGGCCACCACGTGCTGCTCGTCGCCAAAGACGGAGATGACCATCACCTCGCAGGCCGGGCAGGTTTTGGCGGCATGGCGGATCAGCTCGATGCCGCTGCCGCCAGGCAAGTCCAGGTCCACCAGCAGCACGTCGGGCTTGAACTGGTCAAAGAGCTTGAGGCCGGTCGGCAGGTCGGGCGCCATGGCCAGCAGCTCGATGTCGGGCACCGAGGTCAGGGCGCGTTGGAAGGCTTCGCGAAAACGCTCCTGGTCTTCGACGATGAGAACTGAGAACCGGTCTGTCATGTTCATTTCTTGTATCAGCCAGCATTTTCGACGCTGACTGTGGCGGCGCGTGGGGCGTATCTCCCTAGAACCGCCTCAGGGCATTCAGGGAGTGCACGCGCCGGCCAACATACGCAGGGCGCCGGCCGTGGGGCTTGCTGCGCAGCCAGCGCTGCATCCAAACCGTCTGCAAGCCCAGCGCGCGAGCAGCCTTCTGGTGCTGGAGCTGGTCCTCGACGAGCACGCAGTCCGTGGACCGCAGCCGCAAGCGCGCCAGCACGACGCGGAACATGCGCGCGTCGGGCTTGGGGCGGGAGTGGCCGGCAAAGCTCATGTCCTCGATGCTGAGCACGCGCTCGAAGCTGCGCGAGAGGCCCAGCGCCTGCAGCACACGCTCGGCATAGGCGCGCGGCGCATTGGTCAGCAGCAGCTTGCGCCCCCGCAGACGCGCCAGCGCCGCGCGGTCGTGTGCATGGCTGCGCACTTGCGCTTCCAGGCCTGGCAGACGGTGGGTCTCGCGCAGGAAGTGCGCCATGTCCACGCCGTGGTGGCGGATCAGGCCGGTGAGCGTGGCGCCATAGCGGCGCCAGTAGCGGTAGCGCAGCGCAGCGGCGGCGTCTTCATCCAGGCCCAGCTCGGCCTGGATGTAGGTGTTCATCGCGCCCTTGAGGGCCGGGAACACCCAGCCCGAGGCGTCGTGCAGGGTGTCGTCGAGGTCGAACAGCCAGACGCGGCGCCCTGCGCCTTGGCTCATCGCGAGCGGATCATGGTGCCGTAGGCCTGATCGGTCAGGATCTCCAGCAGCATCGAGTGCGGCACGCGGCCGTCGATGATGTGAACGGCCTTCACGCCCGCGCGGGCGGCGTCCAGGGCCGAGGCGATCTTGGGCAGCATGCCGCCGTGCAGGGTGCCGTCGGCAAACATGGCGTCGATCTCCTTGGCGGAGAGGTCGGTGATGAGCTTGCCGTCCTTGTCGAGCACGCCGGGCGTGTTGGTCAGCAGCACCAGCTTCTCGGCCTGCAGCACCTCGGCCAGCTTGCCGGCCACCACGTCGGCATTGATGTTGTAGCTCTCGTTGTCGGCGCCAAAGCCGATGGGGCTGACGACGGGGATGAACTGATCGTCCTGCAGGGCCTTGACGACGCTGGGGTCGATGGACTCGATGTCACCCACCTGGCCGACGTCGTACTCCTTGCTCGGGTCCTTCATGTCGACCATCTTGAGCTTCTTGGCGCGGATCATGCCGCCGTCACGGCCCGTCAGGCCCACGGCCTTGCCGCCGGCCACATTGATCAGGCCGACGATGTCTTGCTGCACCTGACCGGCCAGCACCCATTCGACGACCTCCATGGTCTCGGCGTCGGTGACGCGCATGCCCTGGATGAACTCGCCCTTCTTGCCCAGGCGCGTGAGGGCGCCTTCGATCTGCGGGCCGCCGCCGTGCACGACGACGGGGTTCAGGCCCACGAGCTTGAGCAGCACCACGTCCTCGGCAAAGTCCTGCTGCAGGGCCGGGTCCGTCATGGCATTGCCGCCGTACTTGATGACGATGGTCTTGCCGTGGAACTTGCGGATGTAGGGCAACGCCTGGGAGAGGATCTCGGCCTTCTCGCGCGGGGCGATGTGGGAAACGTCGGTGGTGTGGGAGCCGGTCATGGGGGGGAAGGAGCTAAAGCGTGGCGACGCGGATTTTAGGAAGCCGGCGGCGCCGCAGGTTTGGGCGCCTGGGGCTGCTGGTCCACCCGCTCCAGGTCGACATCCAGGCAGGCCCAGGTGGGCGCGCTGGCGGCCCAGATGTTGGCCGTGGGTTGGATGGAGGACGGGTCGTCCAGATTGCCCGCGCGCAGCACGCGGAACTGCGGCCGCGCGGACGAGCGGGCCAGCAGGTGTGTGCCGCAGGTCGGGCAGAACATGCGCGTCACGGTGTTGCCGCTGTCGGCCGTCTTGGTGTGCTCAGCCAGCGCGCCGCTCACGCTCAATGCCTCCAGCGGCACCATCAGGTTGACCGTGCCATTGGCCGCCAGGTGCTGGCAGTCCCGGCACCAGCAGATGCGGGTGGCGATGGGTTCTGCCGTCAGCTTGAAGCTCACGCTGCCGCACAGGCAACGGCCGGTTCGTTCGGTCATCTCGGTCTCCAGCGGTAGTGCGTGCAACTGACCATAGCACCCACCCAAGCGCGGAGCTTTCAAAAGCCTGCGACGTGGCTGCGCATCGGCAATCAGAAACAGCCCACGACGAGGGTCAGGGCCCGGGACGGGCTTGGCCGTCAGCTCGGGACGCGCTCACCCGGTGCGATGGTGGGCGGCGCGGCGTTGAGGGTGGCGATGTCGAGCCCGGCGGCCGACTTGTAGCGCGCCATGAAGGCCTCGCGCTCCGGCAGGGGCACGACGGCGTCGATGTCGTCGAACACCCCGCCACAGCGCTCGTCCACCAGGTTGAGCAGGCCGAAGGGGCCGGCGCCCCGGTTGCGCAGCACCAGGGCCGAGATCGGCGGGCGCATCTTCTCGTCATAGGCCGCCAAGGCCTCTGGCGTGGCGCCATGTCGCAGCATCATGGCGCCCAGCACGCGGGCATCGACGATGGCCTGGCTGGCGCCGTTGGAGCCGGTGGGGTACATGACGTGGGCGGCATCGCCCATCAGCGCGACGCGGCCGTCCACCCAGGTCGGGATGGGCTCGCGGTCGATCATCGGGTACTCAAACACCTCGCTGGCGCCGCGCAGCATGGCGGGCACGTCCACCCAGCCGAAGTTCCAGCCGTCGAAGTGGTGGGCAAACTCTTCCATCGCCACGCGCCGGTTCCAGTCGCCCTGGCGCCAGCCGCCGGCGTTGTCCACGGTGATCTCGGCGATCCAGTTGATGGTGGCCAAGCCCGTGGCCGGGTCGGGCTGCGAGATTGGGTAGAACACCACGCGGTGCCGTGCCGACCCGAGGCCGATGAAGGACGCGCCGGTGCGGATGGGTTGGCCTTGCGTGACGCCGCGCCACATGATGGCGCCGCCCCACTGGATGGGTGGCTGCGTGGGGTGCATCTGCGCGCGGATGGCCGAGTGCAGGCCGTCGGCGCCGATGAGCATGCGGCCCGCCAGCTCGGAGCGCGTGCCGTCACGCGATTCCAGCTGCGCGACGACGCCGCCTTCAACATTGCGGTAGCCCACCACGCGCTGCCCGAGTTGCACCGACTGGGGCCCGAGGCGCTCCAGCACCGTGCGGTAGAGCAGCATCTGCAGCTGCCCCCGGTGCACCGAGTATTGCGGCCACTGGTAGCCGGCCAGGCGGCCGCGCGGCTCGCTGTAGATGTCGTTGCCATTGCGGCCCACCAGCGCCCACTCGCGCGTGGCAATGCCTACGGTGTCGAGTTGCTCAGCACCCAGGCCCATGTCGTACAGCTCGCGCACGGCATTGGGCTGGACATTGATGCCCACGCCGAGCGGCTTGAGCTCAGGCACGGTCTCGAGCACCTGGCAGGGCACGCCGATCTGATGCAGGGTCAGGGCGACGGCCATGCCGCCGATGCCGCCACCGGCGACGAGTACGGGAAGTTGGGAATGGTTAGGGAGGCTCACGACCGGGATTCTCGGGCCCACCCCGCGCAAAAGCGCAGGGGGGAACCACCCGCCCCCCGGACTGCGGCGCCCCGCGCCTTGGCGGTTGCAGAAGCCGGCATTCGTGCCGGCGATAGCTTGGCGACGGGCGCTGGCTCAGCGCGTGGCCGGGTCCCAGTGCTCGGCGATCTTGCCGTTCTCGATGCGGAACATGTCGAACCAGGTGGTGGTGTAGGTCTTGGTCGGGTCCTTGGCGTCCTTCACTTCACGCACAAAGCTCAGCACCACGATATCGCCCTCGGCGGTGATGGTCACCAGGGGCGCCGCCACCTTGGGGGCGATGGGGCCGGGCTTCTTGAAGCGGCCAAAGAACTCGACGAAGGCCGCGCGGCCCGTGGCCACCATGGGGTTGTGCTGGATGTAGGTCTCGGCCATGTACTTGTCGGCCAGCTCCAGGTGGCCGGCCTCGAAGACCTCGCGCCAGAAGTCGTAAACGAGGCGCTTGTTGGCGGCGAGCTTGGCGTCGGGGCTGGCGAGCAGGGCCGCGTGGTCGGGCGCGGCGGTCACGGGCACTTGGGCGGCGGCGGGCAAGCTGAGGCAGCAACCAGCGAGGAGAGCGGCAATGGCGAAGGTGTGGCGCACGGCGGTGGTGAGGTAGATGTAGAGGGGTGGATTGAAACGCGCAGCGGGCTCAGGTGCCGTTCGTCACCGGCCGGTGCTCGGTGCCCTGACCGCGCGTGATGAACAGCATGCGGCTCGGGGCCGCGACTTCAGCGGTATGCCAGAGGCCTTGCGGCACCAGCACGGCCGCCCGCCCCTGCAGCGGCACGCGCTGCACGCCCGTGGGCAGCTCCAGCAGCAAGGTGGCCGCGCCCGAGAGCAGGTAGACGAACTCGTCACCTGCCGGGTGGCGCTCCCAATGGGGCCAGTCGCTGGCGCACTCGAACTCGGTCACCAGCCAGCCTTCGTCAAAGCGCGCCAGCTCCGCCTCGGGCAGGGACCAGAACGCGTCGCCGCCCGGTACTTGCCGGCCCTGGCCGGACGCGGCCAGGTGCACATAGTGGCGGCTGGGGTCAAAGGCCATCGAGGGCGCTTGCGCGGCGTCGCAATGCGCCGCCCCAAAGTCCACCTCAGCCGCCGTGGCGACGGCGTTCTTGCGGCCCGGATAGGACAGCCACTGCATCGCAGTGTTGAGGTCGTCCACCATGGACGCCGCCGTCACCACGCGGCCCGCGTCCAGCGTCATGTCTTCGGTCGTGTGCGCGTCGCTGATCAAGGTCAGGTCAAAGCCCCGCTCCAGCGCGCCGTAGGCCGTGGCCCGGATGCACCAGTTGCTGGCCGCGCCGGCCAGGTAGAGCCGAGACACACCCGCCTGATCCAGCAGCGGCAGCAGTGGCGTGCCTTCAAAGGCCGAATTGAACTGCTTGGCCACGCAGGCTTCGCTCGGCAGCGGCTGCAGCTCGGGCACCCACTGCCAGGCGGCCGTACCGGGCTGCAGCTCGTCGTCCTCGTGCTGCACCCAGATCACGGCCAAGCCGGCCGCGCGTGCGCGGTCCACGGCGAGGGCCACGTTCGCCACCACGCGGTCGCGCTCCCAGGCTTCGGCCACAACGCCGGTTTGAACATCGACGACCAGCAACGCTGCGTTGGGGCCGGGGAGAGTGGACATGGAAGGCTCCTCGATTGGCTGCAGGGGTCAGCAAACAGTATCCATTTGCCTTGCTCGCACATGGCCGCCAGGCTGGCCCGGTAACGGGCCACCGAGGGAAGCGATCACGTCACGAGCAGCGAGTAGGAGCAGCGAGTAAGTGCTGAGCGAGCTTCGGCGCGTCAATCAAGGAAGGTCCAGCTGTCGGCGCCATCAAAGTGCCGCACCCGCACCGAGGCCACCAGCGCAGGATCGAAGTTGCGCAAATTGACCCCATGCCGCGCGCCCGCCATCGGTGGCAGTGGCTCCCAATGCGTGACGCAACCGCAGTGGCGGCAGCGCAGGGTCTGCAGGGTGCGGTCGCCCTGGATGTAGGCCTCGGTGTGCTCGGGGTGCCCAGAGACTTGCACCGAGCCGAACTCGTAGTACGCCCACAAGCCGCTCACGCGCCGGCACAGCGAGCAGTTGCAGCTGGTGGCCGTCTCGGGGCTTGAAGGCAGCGTGAGGCGGACGGCGCCGCAGTGGCATGAGCCGGTCAGTGTCTGCATGAAGAGGCCCTTCCCATCGAGCTCAATCGCCACCACCACAGCCACCGCCGCCGCAGCCATCGCCGCCGCCGCCATCGCTCCCACCCGCATCCGCACTGCCGCCGTCGGAGCCAGCACTGCCCAGCCCATCGGAGAAACCTTCGGTCCCACCGTCGTAGGACGAGCTCGTGAAGTCACCGCCGCAATACGTCGCTGCGTCGCCCTTCCCGTCCTTGCCGTCCTGCTCACGGCGCACCCCCGAGCAATCCGGCACGTAGCGGAAGCCGCCGGGGATGTTCAGCTTGGTGTCGAGCGCGAACAGCAAGGGCAGGCGCGTGGGGGCACGCGGGTTGATGTTCTCCTCCTTGCAGGCAAACCACCAGCAGCGGCGCAACCCCGCATTGCGCTGGCGCTCACTGCCCAGCACCACGGCCGGGGAGTGATGCAAAAAGCGCCCGAAGGCCGAGCGGCAGTAGGCGTCGTAGTTCTTGGTGTAGAGGATGAACTCGTGCCAGAGGTCGTCCACCACTTGGCTGGGCATGGACACGAACCGGCGGCCACTGTTCAGGTGCGCCAGGAAGAACTGCCGCAGCCCATGCGCCACCAGTTGGCAGTCCTTGGTGCTGAGCTGCGGATGCTTGGCCCTGAGCTTCTCGAAGAGCCCGCGCGGCAGCGCCGCCTCCCGGATGAAGGCTGCGCGGCGCAGGCGGGTGTATCGCGGCCAAAAGAGCGCGAAACCGAGCAGGGAGAAGAACGCGAGGGCGGCGAGGACGGCGGGCATGGCGCGGATTACACCAAGGCCGCCGGCAGCGAGACACCGGGCTTGTCCATGTCGCTTTGCCAACGCGAAAACTGTATATTTGTACAGTCATCCACCCACCCCGGAGCCCCCGCCATGCTCGACCACATGACCTTCCGCGTTGCCGACATCCAGCGCGCCAAAGCCTTCTACAGCGCTGCGCTCGCACCGCTCGGCTACAGCCTCTGCTTTGAAGGCAACTTCGGCTTCAACGTCCTCGGCTTTGACTACGCCGATCCGTCTGAACCCAGCGGCCGCAAGGCCGACGTCTGGTTCGTCGACGGCCCCTCCCCCTATGGCGGCCCGGCC
>CALMQC010000154.1 GCA_937871895.1 uncultured Roseateles sp.
TGCCGCTGCTTGCTTGGCGCGACGCTGGCGGTCATGTTGAGCTTGTCTGCCCCGATGTCTGCACCCCACTCTGGCGCTGCGATGGACCGCCTACTGCCGCGCCGCGCACGGCGGGCCTGGGTGTGGGGGCTGATTGCCGCTGCGCTGCTGGCGTCGGCCGCAATCGCAGCGCGGCGTGCGTGGCCGCCGTTGCCGGTGGTGCTGCACCCGCAGCTGGCCACGGTGCGGCAAGGCGAGTACCGCGACGAGCTGGTGCTGCGGGCGCGGGCCGAGCCGCTGCGCCTGGTACAGATCGATGCGCAGGAGTCCGGCCGCGTGGAGGCCGTGCTGGTGCAGGACGGCGCGCTGGTCGAGGCCGGGCAGCCGCTCTACCGGCTCTACAGCCGCGAGCAGGAGGCGCTCTTGATGCAGCGTGCCGCCGAGGTGGCGCAGCAGCAGGCCAATGCTGGTTTGCAGCGCAGCGCCTGGGCCAGCAGCCAGGCGCAGAACCGGCGCGAGCTGGCCCAGCTGCGCGCGCAGGCCGACGAGGCCGCCGCGCAATGGCAGCGCCAACGTGACCTGGCGGCCTCGGGCTTTGTGTCGCCCGCCGGGCTGGAGCAGGCCGAGCGCCAAGCCCGCTTGGCCGCCCAGTTGCTGGCCCAGGCGCGCGAGGACCAGCAGCTGGAGCAGCGCACGCGCAGCCAGTCCCTGGCCGAGATGGACCGCGCCGTGGCGGGCCTGCAGCAAGGCCTGCGCCTCCTGCAAGCCTCGCGCGAGCAATGGGTGGCCCGCGCGCCCATGGCAGGCCGCTTGAGCGGCTTTGCATTGCAGCCGGGCCAGAGCCTGCGCCCCGGCGAGCACGTGGCCCGCATCCACGACCCGGCGGCCGGCCTGCAGCTGGCGGCCGAGGTGGACGAGTTCTACTTGCCGCGCCTCAGCGGCCCGCTCGCCGCCTTCAGCGATGCCGGCACCTGGACGCTGACCCAGACCCTGCCCCAGGTGCAGGGCGGCAAGGCGCGCGCGATCTTCCAGGCCGAGGGCACCGCGCCCGTGCTGCGCCCCGGCCAGACCGTGGAGCTGCGCCTGCAGCTCGGCGAAGCGCGGCCCGCGTTGCTGCTGCCCGAAGGCCCAGGACTGCAGGACCGTGTCTACGTGCGCCAGGGCGATGAGCTGCAGCGCCGCCCCGTGCAACTGGGCCGCCGCGCCGCCGGCCTGGTTGAAGTGCTCGCAGGCCTTGAGGCCGGCGATCAGGTCTTGATCTCTGCCACCCCTCACACCGAAGAGAGGCTCCGCCTTCCATGATCGAACTCCAATCCGTCACCAAACGCCACGTGGTCGGCGATGTCGAGACCCTGGCGCTCAACGACGTCAGCCTGCACATCGAGGCGGGCGAGTACGTCGCCATCACGGGCCCCTCGGGCTGCGGCAAGACGACGCTGCTGAGCCTGCTGGGCCTCTTGGACCGGCCCTCCAGCGGCCGCGTGCTGCTGCAGGGCGAGGACATGGGCACGCGCAGCGAGGCGCAGCTGGCGGCCTTGCGGGCCGGGCGCATCGGCTTTGTGTTCCAGAGCTTCAACCTCGTCGATGAACTCAGCGTGGCCGACAACGTGGGCCTGGCGCTGCGCTACGGCCCGCTCAGCCCGGCCGCACAGCGCACCCGCGTGGCCGAGGTGCTGGAGCAACTGGGCATCGCGCACCGCGCGGCCCACCACCCGCGCCAGCTCAGCGGCGGGCAGCAGCAGCGCGTGGCGATAGCGCGCGCCATTGCGGCCCGGCCGGCCCTGCTGCTGGCCGACGAGCCCACCGGCAACCTCGACAGCGCGCACGGTGCCGAGGTGATGCGCCTGCTGGGCGAGCTCAATGCCGGCGGCACCACGCTCGTGATGGTGACCCACAGCGCCGAGCAGGCCGCGCGTGCGGGTCGCTGCCTGCGCCTGCTGGACGGCCGTGTGCTGGTGGACGCGACGCTGGAGGCCGCATGAGCCCGCTCTTGACGGACGCCCTGCGCGCAATGCGCCGCCCCTGGGGCCAATGGCTGGCCCCCGCCGCGCTGGCCCTGGCCTTGGCGGCGGCATTGCTGGTGGCCTGGCTCGCGCAGACCCTGGCCAGCCCCGACCCCAGCCTTCCCGCGCCCGAGCGCATCGTGCTGCTCGACTTCAAAGGCAACCCGCCCGGCCAGCCCACGCCCTGGTTCACGGCCTCGCCGGTGTTCTTTGGGCCGGCCTTGCAGCGCATGGGGGTGCCGCTGCAGCACATCGCGCGCGTCAGCGAGGAGAGCCTGATCCTGCGCAGCCGCTCCGGTGCACCGCAGCGCGCCACGCTGCTGGTGGCCGACCCGGCACTGCAGCCACTCTTCGGCATGCGCGCGCTGCAGGGCGACCTCACGGCCACGCTGGCGCGGCGCGATGCCGTGGCCATCACCACGCGGCTCGCGCAGCAGCTGTGGGGCGAGGTGCCGCCCGCGCAGGTGTTGGGCCGCAGCCTGCCGCTGCTGGACGGCCGGGCCCTGGTGGTGGGCGCCGTGCTTGCCGTGCCCGACCCGCGCAGCCCGCTGCCGATGATGGAGCTGCTGGCCGGCTACGACAGCCTTGCCAACAGCCGCACGCCCGAGCAGCGCGAGTGGCC
>CALMQC010000155.1 GCA_937871895.1 uncultured Roseateles sp.
TTGATGACCTGGTCGGGCGGCAGGCCCTCGCGCAGCAGGTAGTCGCGGGCGATGGTGCTGTAGGTGAGGTTGATGTCGGCCGTGTGGTCAACGATGCGGCGGTTGGTCTCCTCGGGCACGCGCATGTCGAAGCAGCGGTTGCCGGCTTCCATGTGGAAGATGGGCACCTTGCGCCGTTTGGCGGCGATGACGGCGAGGCAGGAGTTGGTGTCGCCGAGCACGAGCATCGCCTCAGGCAGCTCAGCCTCCAGCACCTTGTCCACGCCGGCGATCACGTTGCCGATGGTCTGCGCGGCGCCGCCCTGGGCGGCGTTGAGGAAGTGGTCGGGCTTCTTGACGCCGAGGTCGTCAAAGAAGACCTGGTTGAGCTCGTAGTCGTAGTTCTGGCCGGTGTGGACGAGCACGTGATCGCAGTGGGCGTCGAGCGCGGCCATCACGCGCGAGAGGCGGATGATCTCGGGCCGGGTGCCGACGACGGTCATCACCTTCAAGCGCTTCATGTCGTGACCTTCATTGCGGTGGTGTCGGGGCGGGCGCGGTCGAAGAGCTCGTTGGCCCAGAGCATGACGATGAGCTCGTCGTCGCCGATGTTGGTGATGTTGTGCGTCCAGCCCGGGATGGTCTCGACGATCTGAGCCTCGCCGCCGCGCGTGACGATCTCGTGCGTCTCGCCCGTGTCGATCTGCCGGAAGCCGAAGTGCGCCGTGCCCTTGATGACGAGGAACTTCTCGGTCTTGGTGTGGTGGTAGTGCTCGCCGCGCGTGATGCCGGGGCCGGCCGTGAAGTAGCTGAACTGGCCGGCGTCGGGCGTCTTGAGCATCTCCACAAACACGCCGCGCGGGTCGGCGTGGCGCGGCACTTGGTAGGCGAAGCCTTCAGGCGGCAGGTAGCTCACATAGGTGGCGTAGAGCGCGCGCTTGAGGCCGGTGCCGACGGCGTCGATCAAGAGGCTCTCACGCGTGGCGCGGAAGCCGCGCAGTGTCTCGGCCAGCTCGCCCACCGTGGTCTCGTAGGTGCGCTCGATCTCGACAAAGCCACCCTCGGGGCGCTGCAGCAGCGAGAGGAAGTGGTCGAGCACGTCGTCGATGTAGACGAGGCGCAGCGGCGCTGCCGGGTCATTGATGGTGACGGGCAGGTCGCGCGCGATGTTGTGGCAAAAGGTGGCCACGACCGAGTTGTAGTTGGGCCGGCACCATTTGCCGAACACATTGGTCAGGCGGTAGATGTAGACGGGCACACCGCAGACGCGGCTGTAGCGCAGCAGTGCGTCCTCAGCGGCGCGCTTGCTTTGGCCATAGGTGTTGTCGAGCAGGGCCTGGGTGGACGAGGCAAAGGCCACCGCAGGTCGGCCGGGCAGGCTTCCGAGGATGGACACCAGGCGCAGGCTGAAATCGGCATTGCCGTCGTCGAACTCGATGGGGTCCTGCGGGCGGTTGACGCCGGCCAGGTGGTAGACGAAGTCGAGGCCCTGCAGCTGGGCGATCAAGGCAGCGTCATCGACGTCATGCGCGATGACGCGAATCTCGTGTTCCTTCAGTTCGCGCAGCCGCCATTGCAGGTTGCGGCCAACAAAGCCCGAGGCGCCGGTGATGCCGATCTTCATCAGTCTTCTGCCGTAACGCCAACATCGCCGGCAGCGATGCGGCGCATGAAGTCGAGCTTGTGCAGCAGGGCGGTCATGCCCGCCACGTCGAGTTGCTCGGTGTTGTGCGAGGTGTAGTCGCTCGCTTCCTGGATGCGGGACTCGCCTTGCTCGACGTACTTGGTGTAGTTGAGGTCGCGGCCGTCGGCGGGGATGCGGTAGTAGCCGCCCAGGTCTTCGCTGGTGGCGCGCTCCTCGCGGCTGAGCAGGGCTTCGTAGAGTTTTTCGCCGTGTCGCGTGCCGATCTCGCGGATGGGGTGCTGGGGCTTGCCCAGCATGCCCAGGACGGCTTCGGCCAGCACGCGGATGGTGGCGGCCGGGGCCTTCTGCACAAAGATGTCGCCATTGCGCCCGTGCTCGAAGGCGTAGAGCACCAGCTCGACCGCGTCGTCCAGCGTCATCATGAAGCGCGTCATGGCCGGGTCGGTGATGGTGATGGGTTGGCCGGCACGCACCTGGTCCACAAAGAGCGGGATCACCGAACCGCGCGAGGCCATCACATTGCCGTAGCGCGTGCCGCAGATGACGGTGCCGGTGCCCTCCAGGTTGCGCGAGGCGGCGACCATCACCTTCTCCATCATGGCCTTGGAGATGCCCATCGCGTTGATGGGGTAGACGGCCTTGTCGGTGGACAGGCAGACCACGCGCTGCACGCGGGCCTGGATGGCGGCCTCCAGCACGTTCTCGGTGCCGAGCACATTGGTGCGCACCGCCTCCATGGGGTGGAACTCGCAGGACGGCACTTGCTTGAGCGCGGCGGCGTGGAAGCAGTAGTCCACGCCGCGCATGGCGCCGGCCACGGCGCGCGGGTCGCGCACGTCGCCGATGTAGAACTTGAGCTTGGACGAGGCGTACTTCTTGCGCATGTCGTCCTGCTTCTTCTCGTCGCGGCTGAGGATGCGGATCTCGCGCAGGCCTGAGTCGAGGAAGCGGCGCAGCACGGCGTTGCCAAAGCTGCCGGTGCCGCCGGTGATGAGCAGGGTCTTGTTGTCAAACATGGCTATCGAGGCATCGTGGCAGCGAAGAGGGCGTCTTTTTGCGCCGGCTGCGGGTAGTTGATGAGCACGGCGCGGTACTGGCCCTTGAAGACGAACAGGCTGCCGGCCGCGCAACCGACGACGCCGCAGGCACGGATCAGCGCCTCGATGTCGGCCAAGGAGCCGGCGCCGCCCAGCACGCTCATGGGGATGCGCAGGGCCGCGCGCATCTGCTTGGCCAGGTCGACGTCATACCCCTTCATGGTGCCGTCGCGCTCAACCGAGTTGATCACGATCTCGCCGGCACCTTGGGCCTGGCATTCCCGGGCGAAGGCGATGGGGTCCAGCTTGTGGGCGCGGGTGGCGTTGTGGCTGCAGAGCTCGTAGCTGCTCGCGAAGAAGCCGGTCTTCTTGCGCACGTCCAGCACCACGACCACGCTCTGGCCGCCCACGGCGTCGGCGATGCGGCGGATGCAGCTCGGGTCCTCGATGGCCGCGCTGCTCAGGCAGACCTTCTCGACGCCCAGCTCGATGATGCGCTTGGCCTGCTCGGGCGTGCGCACGCCGCCGCCGTAGGCCAAGGGCATGCGGCATTCGGCGGCCAGGTCCTGGATCAGCTTGTAGTCCGGCTCTTTACCCAGACGCGTGGCGTCGATGTCGAGCACGATGAGCTCGTCCGACTCCTTCTCGTTGAAGATCTTGACGGCATTGATCGGGTCGCCCACGTAGGTAGGGTCCTTGAAGCCGACGGTCTTGACGAGGCCACCTTCATGGACGAGCAGGCAGGGCGTGATGCGGGGGCGCAGCATGGTCAGGCTTCCAGCTGAGAGAAGTTGCGCAGCAGCGCAGCGCCCCAGTGGTGGCTTTTCTCGGGGTGGCCTTGCATGCCGTAGATGCAACCGCGCCGGACCGAGGCTGTGAAGCGCCCGCCGTAGTCCGCCTCGGCGGCCACGTCGGCAGCGTCCTGGCACTCGAAGTGGAAGGAGTGCAGGAAGTAAAAGCGCGCGTCTTGCTCCAGCCCGGCAAAGAGCGGCGCGGCGGGCTGCGGCGTCACGTCGTTCCAGCCCATATGGGGCAAGGGCAGGCCATCCATGCGGCCGGTGCTTTCAAAGTGCCGCACGCGGCCCGGCACCCAGGCGAGGCCGCGGGCCTGGCCTTCCTCGCTGCTCTCGGCCAGCATCTGCATGCCGACGCAGATGCCCAGGATGGGCACGCGGCCCCGTGCCGCCACGGCGTCCAGCGCCTCGCGCATGCCGGAGGCGTTGAGGCGGTTCATCGCGTCGTCAAAGCCGCCCACGCCGGGCAGGATGATGTGGGTCGCGTCCTCGATCTCGGCCGGCGTCGTGGCAAAGCGCGTGGCAATGCTCATGCGCTTGTACATGGTGGCCAGGGCGCCGATGTTGCCGACGCCATAGCTGACGACCGTGACGGTCATCGGATGATGGCCCGCTGCACGCCAAGCGCCCGCAGCACCTTGGTGCCCAGCTCGATCAGCGCCATGTCGTTGGCGTAGTCCTTGTAGGTCTTGTTCTCGCCGGCATGCAAGGCCTGCAGCTCGCCCACGCTCAGGCCCAGCTTGGTGGCGATGTATTCGAAGTCCTGCGCCAGCGCTTCTTCCGTGTAGGCGGGGATGGCGATCTTGGCCAGGGCTTCGTCGCGCTTGAGTTGCCCCGTCAGGATCAGGCTGGAGAAGTGGGCGCGGCGCTTGTCGTAGCCGAACTTGCTGGGCAGCCAGTAGCCCTCGTAGAAGCGCGTGAAGCGCGACTCGTAGTGCTTGTGCGCGTACTTCTGCCAGCCGTACTTGGCCACCAGCTCGTCCATCGCCGCTTCCTTGAAGAAGGGCACGTTGTTGAGCGGCTTGACGACTTGCACGCCCTTGAAGAAGCGGTAGTAGATCTTGAACTTGAAGATCCCGGCGAGCGGGAACTTCTTGAGTGGCCGGGTTCCGAAGCGGCGGTGGATGTCGCGCAGCTGGCGCACGTCCGACGCGTGGTAGTGCCACTCCAGCGGCTCGCGCACGCACTCGGTCGAGTAGTTGGCGCCCGTCAGGATGTACTTGGCGTTGTGCTTGGCCGCGAAGTTGTAGAGCCCAGCGAAGAAGGCGTGGTCCTGCGGGGTGTCGAGATGCGGCACCTGGGCCTTGAAGAAGGCCAGCTGCAGGTCTCGCATCTCGGGCCAGTCCACCACCTCGGTGAAGAGGTCGAGCCCCAGGCCATCGACGAGCTTCTCGATGTTGTTGACGGCCTGCTGCGAGTTCCAGCCGGCGTCCACGTGATAGAGCAGCGGCCGCAGGCCGAACTTCTCTTTGGCCAGGTAAGTGACATAGCTGCTGTCCACCCCGCCCGAGAGCCCGATCAGGCAGTCATGGTCACGGCCCTGGCCGTCGCGCTTCATGCGCTCCACCACGGCCATGATCTCCCGCTCGCCGCGCTCGTCGGTGTGCCAGTTGGGCAGGATGTTGCGGTGGTAGTTGTTGCAGTAGTCGCACCAGCCGCGCTCATCGAACACGATCCCGGAATCGGACGTGTCCATGATGCAGTTGGAGCAGATTTGGTAGGGGCGCATGGTGGGGGAGCTAGTGCGAGGCCGGTGGGGCGAGGCGCCTTGCGAGCTCGGTGTAGTCGAGGTTCTGGCGCGCGAAGGCCAGGGACCGCTGCTTCATCTCCTCGACCTGCTGGGGTGCGCTGGCCAGCGCACGCAGAGCGTCTGACAGCGAGGTCTGCGAGTTGATGAGGAAGCCGTTGTTCACGAAAAGGGCTCGGTGGCTGGGGACATCCGACACGACCAGGGCGCAGCGGCAGCACATGCTGGTCTGGGTCGTTGCTGTTTGTCCCGAGGGCTGCAGGAACACGTCTGCGGCGCAAAGCACATCTTCCAGCTCTTGAGGGGACTTCCAGCCCAGGAAACGGATCCGAGGGTCTGAAGCGATCAAGGCCTCACAGCTTTCGGCGTCGTCCACGATGGTGCCGACGATCCAGAACCTCAAGTGCTCCGAAGGCGTCCCGACAAAGGCACGCAGTGCGTCTGGCAGCAGTTTGTTGGCCGTGATTTTGCCCGATTGCACGATGACGACTTCCGCCTCGGCAACGCCGTGGGCCTGCCGGATCCTGTGGCGCCGCGCGTGGTAGTCGGCGTCGTCGTGGATGTGGCCCGCCAGCGGAAAGAGATCGACCTGGCTGCGGGGCACGCGGTAGAAATCGGTGGCGAACTGGATGGACTCGACGGTGATGCACAGCACGCGCCGCACCACGTCGAGCGCGCTGAGCAAAATGGGGCGGTAGAAGCTGGCGTGCAGCAGTTGCCGGGACACCCAGCCCCGGGCACTGTTGTTGAAGTCCTCGTGGCAATCCACATAGAGCTGCACTTCGGGGTGGGCGCGCGCGTAACGCGCCACGGTCAGCAACTCCCAGGCGCACATGCCATGGAAGAGGATCACGTCCGGCTGCAGCGCTTCAAGCCATCGCCGCACACCGGGGTAGGCGCGCACCTTGCGCGCCAGCGCGGCGGGTAGGCCAGCGCGGTAGGGCAGGCGGATGACACGCGCCCCGTCGCTGCCCATGTAGTCAGCGGGCCCCAGGTAGCAGGGCTTGCGCTCGGCGTCGAAGGACTCGGTCGAGGCAATGATCGTGACCTCGTGACCGTCCTTGACGTGCTGCGCTGGCAGCTGGTTCTCCTGGTAGCCGTAGCCGTCGATGTAGAAGCAGGAGAGGCAGAGGTGGACGATCTTCATGCAGCGTCCAGCCGGGCCAGGAAGGCGACGGGGTCGGTCATCAAGGGTCCGAACTCGCGGAGCCGTTCGTCCGGCCACTCCCACCACTGACTCTGCAGCAGCGCCTGCACGGTGGGCTCGTCGAATCTCCGTCGGATCACCCGGGCCGGGTTGCCGGCAACGATGGCGTAAGCCGGGACATCCCGGGTGACCACGGCGCCCATGCCGACGACGGCCCCAGTGCCTATCGTGACGCCGGCCTTAACGAAGGCTCCGTCCGCGATCCAGACATCGGCACCGATGCGGGTTCGCAGCCGAGGCAGGAAGTCGTGCCGAGCGAACTTGGCTTTCACGCTGTCCTTGTGCGAGAGGAACACAGGACTGGTTGAGACGAACTGCATTGGATGCGCCAGGCCGCCCATGCGGATGCCGCTTCCGAGCGAGCAAAACGGCCCGATGTCAACATGTAGTAGCGTGCAGTCATAACCCACAAAGGAGTGGCGTGCAACGGAGCAGTCCAGCATCTCGGTGCCAGCATGAACTCGCGAACTGGCATGCACCGTAGTGCCGCGCAGCGCCGCGCCGCGTGCAACCTTGAGCAGTTTGGACCAGAGGTAGGTCAGCATGGCAATTCAGGCTGCGGATGGAATCGGCGCCGTTCGCCAAGACGGTCTGGTCGAGACGACGACGCGAGCGTAGGCGCCCAGGGCCAACGGCAGCAACTGATGGGTAAAGTGCTTGGCCGTGATCGCAAAGAGGGCTACGAGGAAGATGAATGAGAAGGCCAGCCTGTAGCTCGCGTCACGCAGGTGCAGTCGCCGCAGGACCAGCAGGTCGATGACTGGGCAGGCGATCAGCATCGAGTAGGCAGCGAAGCCAATGAGCCCGAGGTCTACCCAGGCCGACAAAGCGTTGTGAATATGTTCGCCGGGCCGGTGGCTGCCGAGCGCGCCCAGCCAGGGGCTCTGCTGGATGCTGTTCCAGCCGTCTTCGAGCATTCGCGTGCGTTCAATCTTGGAGAGGTCGTCGCTGTAGTCGAGGAAGAGAAATATGGTGCGACTCTCCGGGTAGAAGTCCGCCAGGATTGGCAACGCGGCAATTGCGATGGCGACAAGGCTTGCCGCCATGACAAACATCAGCCACTTGCGTCGCGACAGCATGAACTCGACGGTCACCGACAGCGCCACGACGCCGATCAATTCGGTGCGGGCGCCGTTCAGGAACAAGGTCGGCAGCGCGAACGCATAGATCCACGCCCGATGGGCCGGCTGTGGTGTCGCACACAGCACGTACAGCAGGCAGACGGTGTAGATGAAGCCGTAGGCCTGGTAGTTCGCGAAATAGTCTGCCGTGGCCAGCAGTTCAAAGCTTGCCGCGAAGAAGGTGCCTTCGTCTGCATTCGTCACAATGGCGAGGCTCATGGCTAGCAGGCTGACGATCAATGCGCGATGCAGGCCATGATCACCCGGCGGCACCAGCCTGCCCAGCACATAGAGAGTGAAGAACTGGGGAAGGACACCAATCTGGTCGGCCGCAGCCGCACCGCGTTGGCTTATGCCCATGTTCAGGAGCAGCACGACGAGGTAGTAGCCAAGGAAGGCCATGAAGGCCGCATCCATCGTGCAGCGCCGCGTTGGGCGCAGCACGACCTGCTGCAGGAAGAGCGCCGACAACGGTAGTAGCCAGATCAATGCCATTGCCGATGAGTAGCCGCCCAGCCAAGGCGGAATCAGGGACTTGGCCAGCAGGAAGTGATAGGCGAAGAAGCCAGGCAAGAGCAGGAAGAACGCAGACAAGGCTACACGCGATGGCCGCCACACCGAGTTCACGGGACGATTCCTTGGGTCGGAGGATTGGTCCATCAAGAGATGCAGCGAACGAAAGCCTGTCGTTCGGCGGCACTACTCAAATTTGAGTTGTGCCAAAGGAAGCCAAAGCTGCCGCCGTGCTGAGTTGCGGTTGTGCGTAGCGTGAGGATTTGATCCACGAGTTGCTCGGAGATGCTTCGTTCTCCTTGGGCAAGCAGCGTGGTCTCCATCACGATCAGCGGACGTTGCGTTAGCTTCGATGGACGCATCGAGTGCCAGCTCCACATCTGAAATGGCCGACTTGTGCCGAAGCGGAAACCCGGAGCATCGCTGAAGCCACCACTGCTGTCTGTCTTGAATCCGGCCTGCTCGAGGCACGGTACAGATTCGTTCACTGTCCACTGGAGGAAGTGCTGGCGATTGTCGACAATCTCCCTTGGAACACCGGCCAGCTCACAGGCGCTCTCCAGCGTTCGCCGTTCCTCCGACAACGCTTCGGCGCTGCGGTAGCTGCCGTAGCTGCCGTGCAGGCCGATCAGGTGTCCGCGCTCGCAGATGCGCCGCAACAGCCCCAGCATGCGTGGCTCACGCAGGTCGTAGGCTGCATCGACGTCGCGCCCACCTTGTCGAGCGATAAAAAAGAAGCGGGCCTGCAGCTCAGCGCGCTCGCATTGGTCCATGTACCAGTCAAACGTCCAGTTTGGATCATGACGATAGTCGGCGCGTCGGCTGGCCAGGGCATTGCGGAGCCGGCGCATCGCGACGGCTGGTGAGCCTCGACGTAGCAGCGCGCCCGCCAATCCTTTCGCCAAGTAAGCTGGACTGCGAATCCACCGCTCGTAAGGCTCGTCCACATCGCAGCTGACGTCGACGCCGCCACAGCTCGAAGAGGGCAGCGAGTTCGGCCACAACGCGTCCATCAGCGCCCTAAGCAGTGCCACCTGTTCGTCCACCACTGGGCGCTGCAACACGCCCAGCCTTGCCGCAGCGCTGGCCCAGCCCGGGAAGCGGCCATGGCGATCTCGAGGCGTTGGAGCGAGCTCCTCGACTCGGGACAGCATGAAGAAGGCGGTACGGATCACGTCCACGGCCAGTTCGCAACGCCCTGCTTCGGGAAAGCTGCACTTCGGCTCGCCGAAGAGCACGGGGACATTCGCGTCGGCGCCATGGGGGCGGGTCAGGCGCGTTGGCCAAGGTAGCAGGGTCAGCGAGCTGGGCGGCATCATTTGGGCAAGCCCTTGTAGGTTGCCGCGTAGCAGCAACTGCATGCCTTCTCTCTCGATCGCGAGCTCGGTGCCGCTGTGTTCCCTGATGCGCCACGCGATGCCGAGAAAATCGGCGAGCACAGAGAGGGTCCAGCGTAGCGCCGGCGAGTCGGCGGCCTTCGGGATGCGCAAGTCGAAGATCACGGGGCTCACGTCCACAGTCTCCGAAAGCGTTGCAGGACGCGCGAGGCTAGGAAGCCTGGCAAACGGTGTAGGCGGTCCCAGCGCAAAACATTGCAGGCAGCACATGCGTAGTCATCGCAGACCGAGAACGCCGGATCTTGAGAGAGCAGCCCATACTCGATGGCGTGGCATTCGGCTGCAGGTGCCAGCACGCCATGAGTCAAGCCGACGGCACCAGTGCTGAGAACGCCTGCCTTCACGTAGGGGCCGTAGTATTTCCAGAAGGAACGCGAGCACAGCCCTGGATCTCGGCGCAGAAACGTCTTCACCTCACCGTTAGCGTCACGATATCGGGATGCTGCCATCCAGGACGGAAACATGACGCGGCGGTGCAAACCTAGTTGGTACTCCGCCCAATGCGCAGTAGTGAACCCAGGGCTGGTGTCAACGCAGCCGACAACGAGCATCTTGGCCTTTAGGTCCACGAGGCGCTGCATGGGTAAATACGCCGGTGCGTTCGGGCCGTGGTCCGCCAAGATTTCATGCGCAGCCGGGCCGATTGCGACGAACGAGGCCTGGGGATGCTGGCTGCGCTGCGCCTGTGGGTGGGCGAGCATGGAGTTGGGGAAAGCGCCGGCGTACGAGCGAATCTCTGGGCTGAACGGAGGATGTCTATCCAGCCGCCAAAGGAGATCGGACGGCGTGAACGCGAGGCTGACCAGGGTGCCTTCCGGCCCAATCGACTCCAGCAGGGTCTGCAGGAACTCGTCCCTCGAGCCGCGCAGGCCCAGCCTTTGCAAGGCGGCCCGAGCGAGCACGGTGTCGCCGGGTTGCACGCCAAGGCGCAGCAGTTGCGCTTTGAGTTCAGGATTGGGCATGCTGACCGTCGGTACGGAAGGGTGTCGGCACTCGACGCGCGAAGTGTCGATTCGCGAAAAGGTCGACGATGTACAGGGAGGCCATTTGCGCCACCAAGGCTTGGACGAAGTTCGTCAGCGGCTGGGCGGTGACGTGTGCCCACACGATTACGAGCAAGGTCGTCACCATTCGGCCGGTGTGCCACAGCAAGGGGTAGCGCCATGCGCCGACGATCAGGCAGGTTCGGTCCATCGGCGAGCTGATCAAGGAGAAGAAACCGGAGATGGCGAGATAGCGTGCCAATTCTCCCGATGCCTGCCACTGGCCTCCGAAGATCCAGGGGTACGCCCAAGGTGAGATGAGCGCTATCCCGAGGTAAGTTGGCAGCCCATACCGGCAGAGCTTGTCTAGGGTGCTCTTCCACAGGCCATGGATCGTGCGACCGGCGGCCCAGTCGGCGGCGGCGCGTTGGTAGTAGACCTGGCCAACGGCGGCGCCTAGCAGGCTGGCTGGCAGAAATATCGTTGACATCACCAGCGCAAATTGTCCGAGCGGATCGCTGCCATACGCATGGCTGAGGTACAGCAGGGGCGCGGCACCGGTTACCGTCGCCAGCATGTGCGAGCCGACCAGCGAGCCTGACAGCCGGGAATAGCGGTGCGCCATCCTTGCGCCTGCTGCGAGGTCGGTGCGAAGGCTGCCCGCCAACTGTTCGCGTAGCTGCCGCCTGACGCTACCGAGCCAAAGATGCAGGCCCTTGCTGGCGGCTCCGGCGGCGATGGACAGGATGAGGCCAATCCCATGGCCAGCAGGGGCTAGTAAGGCGGCGACGCCCACGTAGCCCACCTTGCCGCTGAGTTCTGCAAGACCGGAGCTTCGATAGTCTTGATTTCGTTGTGCGAAATGCTGCAGCGCCACCGAGAGGCTGATCGCCAAAGCCGCCCATGGCACGAGGACGAGCCACGGCGCCAACGACGTCGATGAAGCCAATTGGGCAATGGGTTCGCGCAGGCACCACAGGCCCAGTGAGAACGCAGCGGCGAGCAGCAGACCGATCAGGCCAATGAACGAAAGCATGCGGAGGGCGTCGGCATGACTATCGGGTAGCTGGATGAAGTATTCCAGCCGCATCGTCACCAGCCCGGCAAGAAACATCGCACCCTGCGCGAAAAGGCTCTGGGTGGCAAAGTCGGCGGGCATGTAGAGGCGAGTCAGCAGCGGCATGCCTAGGATGCCGACCAGTTGCGCGAGGGCATTGCCGCTGGCCTGCCAGCGGATGTCCCGCCAGTAGGTTCGCTGAGCGGTCATGAGTGAAACGTGCGCAAGCTTTTGCTTTCGGCAGCCCCACGTGCGTTATTCCTGAGCAAGTGCCCGTGCCAATGAATCCACTACAAGCTGCTGACTCGATTCAGTGATGTCCGCACTCATCGGCAGACTGATCACTCGATCCGCTGCGCCATTGCTGTATGGAAAACGGTCCGCAGGGCAGTCGGGCTGCGCATAGGCCGGCTGTCGATGCAGGGGGCACGGATAGTGGACGGCGGTCGGAATGCCCTGCTGCTTGAGCGCCTCGACGACCGCCGGGCGGTTGGCGACCTTGACGGTGTACTGCGCCCACACGCAGTCACGGTCGGGCGCGACCTGCAACAGCTCCACCGGCGCGCCGCTAGCGCGGATCAGTTCGGCGTAGCGGTCACCGATGCGCTTGCGCTCCTCGATCTCCCACTCGAAGCGCTCCAGCTTGCCCAGAACGATGGCGCACTGCAGCGTGTCCATGCGGCCGCCGACGCCCACGCGGGTGTGGAGGTAGCGCTGGCTCTGGCCATGCACGCGGATCTCGCGCATGGCCTGGGCCAGCGCGTCGTCATTGGTGAACAGCGCGCCGCCATCGCCATAGCAGCCCAGCGGCTTGCTGGGGAAGAAGCTGGTGGCGCCGATGCGCGAGAGGTTGCAGCTCTTCCTGCCCTTGTAGGTGGCGCCAAAGCTCTGGGCGGCGTCTTCGATCACGCTGAGGCCGTGGCGGGCGGCGATGGCGTTGATCTCGTCCATGTCAGCGACCTGGCCGTAGAGGCTGACCGGCATGATGGCACGCGTGGCGGGAGTGATGGCAGCCTCGATCAGGGCGGGGTCGATGTTGCAGTCGCCCGGCTTGATGTCGACGAACACCGGCTTGGCGCCGGCCAGCACGATGGTCTCGGCCGTGGCGGCAAAGGTGAAGGGCGTGGTGATGACCTCGTGGCCGGGGCCGATGCCCTCGGCCATCAGGGCGATCAAGAGCGCCTCGGTGCCGCTGGCGACGGTGACGCAGTGCTTGGCGCCGGTGTAGGCGGCGAGCTTGGCTTCCAACTCGGCAACCTCGGGGCCCATGATGAACTGACCATGATCGAGCACGGCCTGGATGCGCGCATTGATGCTGGGCTTGAGGGCTTGGTACTGGGACTTGAGGTCGATGAATTGCATGCTCAGCTTTCGATCAGTTCGCAGCGCGCGTCCACGAGCCGATAGCGGTCGCCGGTGTGCGGGCAGACGGCTTCGTTGCCGGTGAAGCGAAGCCGCTCGCCGTGGCGACTCATCCAGCCGGACTGCCGAGCAGGCACGCCCACCATCAGGGCAAAGTCAGGCACGTCGCGGTTGACGACGGCGCCCGCGCCGATGAAGGCGTAGCGGCCGATGGTGGTGCCACAGACGATGGTGCTGTTGGCCCCCAGCGTGGCGCCCTGGCGGACGAGGGTGCGGCGGTATTCGGCCTTGCGGGTGACGGCGGCGCGGGGGTTGTAGACGTTGGTGAAGACCATGCTCGGCCCGCAGAAGACGTCGTCCTCCAAGGTGACGGCGTCGTAGACCGAGACGTTGTTCTGGATCTTGACGTTGTTGCCGATCACGACGTCGTTGCCGACGAAGACGTTTTGCCCAAATGAACATCCACGCCCGATGTGCGCGCCGGCACTGATGTGCACGAAATGCCAGACGCGGCAGCCCTCGCCCAACACCGCGCCTTCGTCAACGATGGCGCTGGGGTGGATGGTGGTGGCCGTGGTCATCAGTAGTGCAGCGGCAGGTTCACGCGCTTGCCGTCGCGGGCCGATTGGTAGAGGCCGATCAGCAGCTCCAGCGACTTGAGGCCCTCGCGGCCATCGGTCTCGGCGTTGGCCTTGCCCTGCAGCACGTCGATGACGTTGCGGTAGTAGAGCGGGTGTCCAAAACCGTAGACCGAGGTGGTCTGGTAGCTGGCGTCCTGGATCTGCGCGTCCATGGCGTGGGGCTCGGCAAACTCCCAGTGCTTGATCTCGTTGACGGCCATGCCACCGACGACCACGCTGCCCTTCTCCCCGAGGATGGTGATCGAGCCTTCCAGGTTCTTGGGGTAGGTGAGCATGGTGACGTTGATCGAGCCCATGGCCCCATTGCGCCACTTGATGGCCGCGACGCCGGTGTCCTCGACCTCGATGTTGCGCGCCAGGGTGCCGGTGTAGGCCATGATGCTTTCGACCGGGCCGACGATCCAGTCCAGCAGGTCCACATAGTGGCTGGCCTGGTTCATGAAGGCGCCGCCGTCGAACTCCCAGGTGCCACGCCATTTGGCGCTGTCGTAGTAGGCCTGGGGGCGCGACCAGAAGACGTTGACCGTCACCATGTAGATGCGCCCGAAGCGACCTTGGCTGACGGCGTTCTTCAGCATCTGCAGCGTCGGGTTGCGGCGGTTTTGTTTGACGACGAAAAGCCGCACGCTTGCTTCGTCGCAGGCGCGCACCATGTCCAGGCCCTCTTGCCAGCGGGTGGCCATGGGCTTCTCGGTCATCACGTGAAAGCCGGCGCGGGCGGCGTCGATGCACTGGCGCGGATGCAGGCCGCTGGGGGTGGTGAGCACCACACAGTCGGCCTCGGTGGCGGCCAGCATGGACGCGAAGTCGGCGTGGCCGCGCGCGCCAGTTTGGGCAACGGCAGCTTGCAGCGCGGCGGGGTCGGTGTCGCAGACGTCGACCAGCTCCGCATCGTCGGCCAGCTTCTTGATGGACTCGAAGTGGTTCTTGGCGATGCGGCCGCAGCCGGCGAGTGCAAAGCGGACCTTGCGGCCCTGGATGGGAGGATGGGTGGGCTTCATGGCCGGAAGACTTTCAAACTCTCAGACGCCGCTCAGGCGTCGTTGGGGCGTCGGCGGGCCAGCGCAAGGGCCACGGCGGCGGCGAGACCCAGCCCGAAACCCACGATGGCGAAGATGCTGCGCTTGGGCTTGGATTTGCGCTCGGGCACCAGGGCCGGGTCAATGACCTGCACTTGTCCGCCTTCACGACTTTCGTCGACACGTGCGATCTCGTACTGACGAGCGATCAGGTCGTACAGGGTCTCTTGGTACTTGAACTCACGGTAGGCGCCGATGTAGCCGCCTTGGGTGGCCCCCGCCTGCTCGGCGCGAGCCTGGCGATCCATCTCGCCGCGCAGGGCGGCCACCACGGCCGACTGTTGCAGCACCTCGGGGGCTTGGTCGGCCAGGCTGCGGCGCATAGCCTGCAGGCGCACTTCGGCGGTGGTCAGCTCGGCGCGCAAGCGGGCCAGTGCTTCAACGGCGGCCTTGGGCTCGACCTTGATGGCACTGCCAGCGAGCCCGCTGCCTTGCAGCGCGGCCTGCGCAGCGTCCAGCTTGACGCGCACCTGCTTGAGCTGAGACTCGAAGAACTCGCGGCGCTGTTGAGCCTCGCTCAGAGTCAAGCTCGCGGCCAGCTTGCGCAGCTCTTCCACATAGGCATTGGCCATGTCGGCGGCGCGCTGGGGGTCTTCGTCATCCACCTCGACGGTGATCACGCCGTCCTTCTTGCCCAGGCTGCTGCGGGTGTGCTCTGCCAGCGACAGACGGGCATCCTGCTTGAACTTTTCGTCGTAGACCTTGAGCAGATCGAAGCGCTCAACCATGCGGTCGCCCACGCTGCTGCTCTGGACAAAAGCCAGGTACTGATCGCCGGTATTGCGCACGCCGCCGGAGAGCCCAGCCAGTGCGCCCAGCGAGGCGAGGGCACCCGCCGCATTGTTCTGTTGGGACTGCGGCGGCATGAAGCTGACCCGGCCGGTGAAGCTGGGTTTGACGAGGTAGCTCACGCCGATGGCGACGGCCGCCGCCACGAAGGGCAGCGGCAGCGTGATCCGCCACTGCGCGAGCAGGGCGCGCAAGACGTCGGAGAGCGTCAGCTCGGCGGAAGCGGTGGGAGATGTCATCGCGTGCCGCCTCAGTTCTTCAGGGCCTTGAGGCCAGCGGCCCCGAGTCCGAACTGGTAGAAGATCTGCGTCCAGTCGCGGGCGTTCTGCACGAAGGTGGACTTGTTCAGTTCTTCAGGCACGAAGATCAGGTCGCCGGGCTCGGCCTGGACGTTGCTCAAGGCAGAGCGCCCCACGATCCAGCCTGAATTCTGGTTGGCGCTGACGACGCTGCCATTGGCACGAACGACAAAGGTGTTGGCGGCATCGGCACCGCGATTTGGACCACCAGCTTGAGCGAGGAAGCTCTGCAACGCACCGCCTTGCCCGAAGACGAAGCTGCCCGCGTTGTAGACCGCGCCGAACACGCCGACCGTGGTCGGACGGGCCGGGATCACGAGCTTGTCACCGTCTTCCAGGCTCAGGGCGGGCAGGGCGCTGGCCGTGGGCGCCAACTGCAAGACGATGCGCCCGGTGGGACGCAGCGTGCGGATGCGGTCCACCAACTTGTTGGTGTTGATTTGACGGCCGGCCAGCACGGTGGCCTCTTCTGGGCTGGACGCACGCTGGGTGGAGGCGGCCCGTGCCAGATCGTTCTCGAAGTCGCGCATGGTGCGCTCGAAGCTCTGCTCTTGCTGCTGGCGCACGCTTTCCCGCGTGAACTCGGTGCCGAACACGAAGGCGCCCGGCGTCAGGCCTCCGGCGGCTGCCAGGGCATCGGCGAGCGTGCTGCCCGGCGGCAGGATGTACTCGCCCGGCCGCAGCACTTCGCCCTCCACGCGGACGCGCTTGTTCTGGCGCTGTTGCGGCTGCGCGTTGGTGAGAGCGCTCACCGCACGCACCACATCGCCAGCGCGCAAGCCGGCGCTGCCCTGCGCGGGCAAGGCCAGCTCCACCACGCGCTGTTCGCTGCGCTGGCTGAGGCGCTCGATCAGCAAGCGCGAGCGGTCGGCCACGGCGGCAAAGCCACCGCCCATGAGCAGCAGGTCGGCCACGGTCTCACCGGGTTTGAGCTCGAACACCGCCGGGCTGTTGACGCTGCCGATCAGGCCCACCTGCTCGCCGACGGGCGTGAAGTGGATGACGTCTTCGGGCTGCAGCAGGCGGTCGGCGCTGCGGTCGCCCTTGACCAGCAGGTCATACAGGTCAAACACCACGGGCGCCGCGCCGGGGCGGCGCAGCTCGATGCGGCGGAAGCTGCCAGCGGCCGTGGGCCCGCCCGACATCAGCACCGCATTGATCAGCGAGGCTGACCCCGGCACGGCATAAGCGCCGGGACGCTGGGCATAGCCGGTGACGTAGACGCGCATGGTGCGCATGCGGTCGATGGAGGCACTGACCTTGAATTGCTTGAACACCTGGGCAATGCGTGCACTCAAGGCGGCGTTGAGCTCGTCAAACCGCAGGCCCGAGACCATGACGGCGCCGATGCGCGGTAGCTGGACGCGGCCGCTGCGGTCCACGGTGGCGCGCAGGTCGCCATCGACCGAGCCCCACAGCGCGATGCGCAGCTCATCGCCAGGGCCGACGATGTAGTCGGGCGGCACCAGGGGGCCGAACTCGGAGTCCACCGGCGCGGCGGACTCGCCGGCAATCAGGCGTGCGCCAAAGCGCTCGATCACCACGTCGCGGTTGTCGACCAGACCTTGCACGTACTGCTCAAACTCACCGGGCTGGTAAGGCACCAGGGGCAGCAGCCCAAGGCGGTCGCGGGGGTCGTCGCGGCGGTCGCGGTTCTTGTCTCCTTCGCGTCCGGTGCTGCGGCCACGTTCGTCGGCGCGATTGCGCGACGGCCGCTCGCGGTCGGCCTCGCCGTCTTTGCGCGTGTTCTCCAGGCGGTAGCTGCCCGGCATCTCGTTGCTGTTGTTGCTGCTGGCGCTGCCGCGTGTTTCCAGCTCTGAATTGCCATTGCTGCCCGTCGTGCTGGCGGCCAAGCTCAGGCCGGTGATCAACAGTCCAGCCACGAGGAGGGTGTGGCGGAGCGCGGCTCGGAGAGGACGGAAGGGAAGGCTTTGAGTCATGCGTGAGGCGCGCGCCGCGCGCGGCGTTTCCGGTAGGGAGAAGGGTGGTCTGACTGGCCGGCCTGGAGCCCGGTGCAAAGCGGCGCGAGATTCTAGGGGACACCCCTGCCTGCGAAGCGCGTCAGCGGGGATGGGTAAACTGCCATCGCTCTCCGCCTCGGGCTTGAGCCCGGCCCCAGAGCGCCTGCGCGAGATCACGCGCTTGCAAGCCTTCGCCCCACGTCTGGCTCCGGAGGGAACACAGGACATGCTTGTCGTCTTCTTTCTGAGCTTTTTCTCTGCTGCAGCCCTGACCTTGCTGCTCGTGCGTTCGTCGCACCTGCACGGTGGGCTGTCCAAGGACTTTGATCTGGCGGGGCCGCAGAAATTCCACTCGCGGCCAGTGCCGCGCGTCGGGGGTGTCGGCATCTTCGCGGCCTTTGCCGCGGGTGTGCTGACGCTGGCTTGGCGGCAGGTGGCAAGCGTGGAGTGGGTGCTGACGCTGTTGCTGTGCTGCGCGCCGGCCTTCGTCGCGGGCTTGGTGGAGGACCTGACCAAGCAGGTCAGCGCCCTGCGCCGCCTCGGCTTCACTGCCTTGTCGGCGCTGCTGGGGGCCTGGTTGCTGGATGCATCGATTGCGCGCACCGAGATCCCGGGGCTGGACTGGATCGCCGCGATGCCGGTGGGCGCCGCCGCGCTGGCGGTGTTCGCGGTGGCGGGCGTGGCCAATTCGGTCAACATCATCGACGGCATGAACGGCCTCGCCTCCATGTGTGTTGCCATCATGCTCGCCGGCTTGGCCTATGTGGCCTTGCAGGTGGGTGACACGCTGATCGCCAGCCTGGCCATCACCGTCATCGGCGCGACGCTGGGCTTCTTCCTCTGGAACTACCCCAACGGCCTGATCTTCCTGGGGGACGGCGGTGCCTACTTCCTGGGCTTTGTGCTGGCCGAGCTTGCCATCCTGCTGCTGGCGCGCAACGACACGGTGTCGCCGATGTTCCCGCTGCTCTTGTGCGCCTACCCGGTCTGGGAGACGGTGTTCTCCATGTACCGACGCAAGCTGCTGAGGGGTCGCCCGGTCGGCATGCCGGACGGCATCCACCTGCACAGCCTCATTTACCGGCGCCTGATGCGTTGGGCCATCGGCAGCCGGGATGCCGCCATCCTGACCCGCCGCAATGCGCTGACGGCGCCTTACCTCTGGGTGCTGTGCAGCCTGTCGGTCATCCCGGCCACCATCTGGTGGGACGACACCCAGGCGCTGCAGATGGTCCTGGCGGCCTTTGTCGTGGGCTATGTGCTGCTGTACTGGCGCATCGTCAAGTTCCGCACCCCGAAGTGGCTGGTGCTGCGCGTGCCGCAAGGCATGGCGCCGCCGCCTGTGGCCGCTGCCGGGGCCTCGGTTTCAAGGGGCGGGGATAATCCGCCGCATGACTGACACCCACGAGCCGGCAACACCCGCCGAGCCAGCCGCCCGTTTCGACACCCTTCCGCTCGACCCCAAGCTCCTGCGGGCGGTGGCCGATTCCGGCTATCTGACGATGACGCCCATCCAGGCCAAGGCGATTCCCATCGTGCTGGCGGGGCGTGACGTGATGGGTGCTGCGCAGACCGGCACCGGCAAGACGGCGGCGTTTTCGATCCCGCTGCTGCAGCGCATGCTCAAGCACGAGAACCCCAGCGTGTCGCCGGCGCGGCACCCGGTGCGGGCCCTGGTGCTGGCCCCCACGCGCGAGTTGGCCGATCAGGTGGCCGAGAACGTCAAGAAGTACGCCAAGCACACGCACCTGCGCTCGACCGTTGTCTTCGGCGGCATCGACATGAAGCCGCAGACCCTGCAGCTCAAGGCCGGCGTCGAGGTGCTGATTGCCACGCCGGGGCGTCTGCTCGACCACATCGAGGCCAAGAACTGCGTGCTCAACCAGGTCGAGTACGTCGTCCTCGACGAAGCCGACCGCATGCTGGACATCGGCTTTCTGCCCGATCTGCAGCGCATCCTCAGCTACCTGCCCAAAGCGCGCCAGACCTTGCTGTTCTCGGCCACCTTCTCGCCCGAGATCAAGCGCTTGGCACAGAGCTATCTGCAGGACCCCATCCTGGTCGAGACGGCACGGCCCAACCAGACGGCCTCCACCGTTGAGCAGCGCTTTTACGGCGTCTCGGACGACGACAAGCGCGGCGTGATCCGCCAGATCTTGCGCGATCGGTCCATCCGCCAGGCCATCGTCTTCGGCAATTCCAAGCTGGGCGTGGCGCGCCTGGCACGCTCCTTTGAGCGTGATGGCCTGCGAACGGCCGCCCTGCATGGCGACAAATCGCAGGATGAGCGCCTCAAGTCGCTCGACGCCTTCAAACGTGGCGAGGTGGACCTGCTCGTGGCGACCGACGTCGCGGCGCGGGGCCTGGACATTGCCGACCTGCCTGCCGTCTTCAATTTCGACGTCCCCTTCAACGCCGAGGACTATGTCCACCGCATCGGCCGCACCGGGCGCGCAGGTGCGTCTGGCCTGGCAGTCACCCTGGTGACCCGGGCGGATGCCCGCTTGGTGGCCGACATCGAGAAGCTCATCAAGCGCAAGGTCGAGGTCGAGCCTTTCGAGGTGGAGG
>CALMQC010000156.1 GCA_937871895.1 uncultured Roseateles sp.
CCGCTCGTCGCGCACGAGCGCGTCGGTGACGAAGCTCGGGCCCTTGACGGTGAAGCGGAAGTCCTCGGGCACTTGCTGCGCCAGTCGCTCAAACTCGCTCGCGCTCAGGGGCCGGTAGAAGCCACGGTCGATGCCAACGGCCCGCAGCAGAGGGTGCTGGCTGTAGGCCGGCAGCCCATGCTTCGACAGCTGGGATTCGCTGTAGCGTTCAGCCCAGACAAAGCCGGCCCAGCCGGGATAGGTCCAGGTCGAGCTACCGAGGTGGATCAAAGGTGGGAGCCGAGCCGCCAGGGACAGCGCGTCGGTGTCTGGCGGCGCGGGGTGAACGCTGCGTGCGCGTGCTGCCTGCCTCGCTGGCTGAGTGGTCGGCTTGGGCGGATCGGCGGCATCGCCAAACAGATCGTCCTGCATGGGGCAAGCCTACACTGGCGGCCATGGCCGACGCCCCGTTCTCCCCTGCCGACGAGTACGCGATGCGGCTGGCCCTCGACCAGGCCCAGAACGCCTGGCTGGTCGGCGAAGTGCCGGTCGGCGCCGTCATCATGCGGGCCGGCCAGGTGATCGCCACCGGCTACAACCGCCCCATCACCACGCACGACCCGACGGCACACGCCGAGATCGTGGCACTGCGCCACGCGGCCACCTTGCTGGAAAACTACCGGCTGCCGGAGTGCGAGCTCTTCGTGACCCTGGAGCCCTGCGCGATGTGCGCGATGGCGCTGATGCACGCACGCTTCAGGCGCGTGGTGTTTGCGGCGCGCGACCCCAAGACCGGCGTTGCTGGGTCCGTGGTCGACCTCTTCGGCCTCCCCCAACTCAACCACCACACCAACGTGCAGGGCGGTTTGCTCGAAGAGGGCAGCGCTGCCTTGCTGCGCCAGTTCTTCGCCGAACGCCGCGAGGCAGCGCGCGCCCGCCGCCTGGCCCAAGCCTCTGCAGTCGAGGGCGACGCCCCCGATCCCATCCCGACCGGTGAAGTGACCGAACTCCCATGAGCACCTTGACCCTGTTCTCGCCCGCCGGCGCCCTGCCGGCGGCCACGCCCCTGCGCCGCGCCGCCAAGCGCCTGACGGCCTGGGGCTTTGAGGTGTCCATCGACGCCGATGCCTTGACCCGCGATCAGCGTTTTGCGGGCTCCGATGCCACGCGCCTGGCGGTTTTCCATCGCATTGCCAAAGCGGTGCCGGATGTGGCCCTGGCCACGCGCGGCGGCTACGGCTGCACGCGCCTGCTCGATCAGCTCAACTGGAAGGCTATTGCGCACAGCATCGAGCACGGCACGCGTTGGGTGGGTTACAGCGACTTCACTGGCTTCCAGAACGCCCTGATTGCCCATGCCAAGGGCTTGGCCACCTGGTCCGGCCCGCTGGCGTGCAGCGACTTCGGGCGCAGCGAGGCCGAAGGTGGCGTGGACGACATCACCCAGGACTGCTTCCTGGAGGCCATGTCCGGCGCCCTGGAGGCCGTGGGCTTCCGCGAGTCAGGTGCGGCGCGTGGCATCCAACCCTTCGATGGTCTGGAGGCGCGTGGCCTGCTCTGGGGCGGCAATCTCACGGTGCTGTGCGCACTGCTGGGCACGCCGCATTTCCCCAGGGTCAAGGGTGGCGTGCTCTTCCTGGAGGACGTCGGCGAACATCCCTATCGCATCGAGCGCATGCTGCTGCAGTTGCAGCAGGCCGGCGTGATCGACGCGCAGGCGGCGGTGTTGCTCGGCGATTTCAGCGGCTGGACGCGCCAGAGCACCGATCGGGGTTACGGCCTCAAGGACGCCGTGGCGGCTCTGCGCGCGCGAACCCGCACACCCGTGCTGACCGGACTGCCCATTGGCCACTGCGCCACCAAGGTGTGCCTGCCGGTGGGGGCCAAGGTGGACCTGTTCGTGCAAGGGCGCGAGGTGATCCTGGGTTGGCAGTCGGACCATCGCTTGGCGCACCGGCATGCGCACCCTGATACCGCCCACGCCCACTGACGTGGTCGTACCGCAAGGGCTGCGGCGGGCCGGGGCAGCCAGCTGAGGCCGATGACCGTGGAACGGTTACATGTAGACCAAGTTGGTTACATCGAGGGCCGGGCGAGTTTTGCCACTGGCAATGGATTTTGGGCAGTCTGACGCGCGGCCAAGGAAGTCGCCGCCATCCACCCACGGCGAACGCATTCGGATAGCGCTGCCCGTGCGTATGGATCCGGGCGCTGCAAACCGGCCGCAAGCTAGGTGCCGCGTGGGTCCGATCACCTCGGGCACACTTGCGAATTGCGCCCCGGATGTACCTTCGTTTTTCTGGGGTAAGCCCCAACGGGTCCACCCGGATGCCAGGACTAAACTGCCGGCCCGGCTTCGGTTGGGGCGCGTTTTCTTGTAGTTTTGCTACATCCGTCGACCGGTCGCTAAGCGCTCTGCCCAGCGATGGATGGACGCACAAGACTGATTGCAGCGCGTGGAATGTGGTGGCGGAATCCAGGTTCTGTGGCTACATCCCGGCGAAGCAAGCGGTACACGCGTCAGTGAGTGCCTTCTGCTGTTTAGAACGGTGTTTGGTTTTGCCTCGTAGTTGGAAGAAGGAGCGCGCATGAATTTTGCGCAGGAGAAGCAGGGCGCATCCCGCTTTACGGGCTTGGGCGTGGTCATCCTGATCCACGTCCTGATCGTCTGGGCCTTGGCCAGCGGCCTTGCGCGCAAGGTGGTCGAAAAGGTGGCCGGTCCTCTCGACGTCAAGGTCATCGAAGAGCAAGTGAAGCCGCCGCCGCCGCCCGAGAAGGTGGTTCCGCCGCCGCCGGACCTCAAGGCGCCGCCGCCGCCCTTTGTGCCGCCGCCCGAGTTTTTGGTCACCGCCCCGGCACCGCCGGCGCCGGCGATTCAATCGACCCAAGTGGCGCCGCCCGCCGCACCGGTGATCGCTCCGCAAGCGCCGGTGGCCGCAGCACCCGTCGCTCCGCCCAAGCCGGCCGTCGTGACCGCCAAGATGGTTTGCACGAAGACGCCGGAGCCGGAAGTCCCGGCCGTCAACTTCACCGGCGTCGCTGGCTTCAAGGTGATTGCCACCGTGAAATCCGGCAAGGTGGTCAGCGTGCAGTTCAGCGCCACGCGTGCTGGCATTGACCGCAAGGTGTCTCGCGCCTTCCAGTCGGAGATCGAGACTGCCCTGAGCTCTTATGTCTGCCCGGGTGATCACGTCTTCGAGCAGGAGTTCGTGTTCAAGGTCGACTGATATTTTTGGCTTTTCGCGGGCATGCCGCCGTGCTGGCTTGGCTGCTCTTCCCCAGATTCCCCCGCATCGATTTCACCGTAGGAGTTAACTCCATGATCTCTCGTCTCTCCGGCTTCTTCGCCGCTCTCGCCATGGCTGCCTCGCTGGCCATGTCCCCTGCCTACGCTCAAGACCAGAAGCCGGCTGAAACTGCTCCTGTGGCGGCTGCCGCCGCTTCGGCTACCAAGGACATTGAGAACCCCTATAGCCTGGGCAACATCGTTGCTCACGGCAACGTGGTGGATCAACTGGTGCTGGCGGTTCTGGCCATCATGTCCGTCGGTTCCTGGTACATCATGATCGTCCGCGTGTGGGACACCCACAAGCTGGGCAACGAAGCCAAGGAAGTCCGCACCGCCTTCTTCAAGAAGGCCAGCCTGTCCGATGGTCTGCGTGGCCTGAAGGAAGAAAGCGCCTTCCGCTACATCGCGGCCACCGCCATTGAAGCCTCCGAGCACCACGAAGGCGCGCTGACCGAGAACATCGACCACAGCAGCTGGGTGACGATGAACGCCGAGCGCGCCGTGGCTGAAGTCAACGGCAAGCTGGGTTCGGGCCTGGGCTTCCTGGCGACCGTCGGTTCCACCAGCCCCTTCATCGGCCTGATGGGTACCGTGTGGGGCATTCTGCAAGCCCTGACCGCCATTGGCGTTGCGGGTCAAGCTTCGATTGACAAGGTCGCTGGCCCCGTGGGCGCCGCGCTGATCATGACCTTCATCGGTCTGGCCGTCGCTGTGCCTGCCGTGCTGGGCTACAACTGGCTGCTCAACCGCAACAAGGCTGTGATGGGCCAAGTGCGTGCCTTTGCCGCTGACCTCCACGGCGTGCTGATGGGCAACCGCTCGGTCAAGCGCTAAGCCCTCGCAGCTCAAGCAGGAGCCACAAACATGGCCATGAACGTCGGATCCTCTTCCGGCGAAGAAGAAGTGGTCTCGACCATCAACACCACGCCCCTCGTGGACGTGATGTTGGTGCTCTTGATCATCTTCCTCATCACCGTGCCGGTGGTGACCCAGTCGATCGCGTTGAATCTCCCCAAAGAGACCAACCAGGTCCGTGTCACCAAGCCGGAAAACGTCGAAATCTCGGTCAGCAAGGACGGCGACGTCTACTGGGGCACCAAGATCGTTCCTGACATGGAAGACCTCGTGCAACGGCTGGGCAAGGAAGCGGTCAAGAATCCGCAGCCTGAGGTCCATGTCCGTGGTGACGACAAATCCCGTTACGAGTCGGTTGGGCGTGTCATCTTCGCCGCGCAGCGCGCAGGCATCATGAGCATCAAGTTCGTCACCGAGCCTCCGGCTCGCGGGGGCTGACCGGAGTCAAGCATGGGAATGAATGTTGGAAGCTCATCGGGGGGCGAACCCGATGTGATCATGGACGTCAACACGACGCCCCTGATTGACGTGATGCTGGTGCTGCTGGTGATGCTGATCATCACCATCCCGATCCAGTTGCATTCGATCAACCTCGACATGCCGCCACCGAACCCGAATGCGCCTCAGAAGGACCCGGTGTTCCATGAAGTCATGATCGACTTCGACGGCACCGTCTACTGGGACGCGGTCGCCATGCCCAACCACGACGCGGTCGAAGCCAAGCTGGCCGAAGTCGCCGCGGTGCAGCCGGTAGAGGATCAGCCCGAAGTTCGCATCAAGCCCAACAAGCTTGTTGACTATGGTTCCGTGGCGAAGGTGATGGCCTCCGCTCAGCGCCTCAATGTCAAGAAGATGGGCATGGTCGGCAACGAGCAGTTCTTGAAGTGATCGGCCGGGTCCACTAGGACGTAGCGGCCAATGCCGACGCAATACGACTGAACACGCGCTGCCCGAGAGGGCGGCGCGTTTTTCTTCGCAGGAGAGAGCTTTGAAGCAAATGAAGACCTGGGTGGCTGTCGCGGTGGGAGCGGTGGCCTTGGCGATGGGGCAAAGCCCCAGCGGTCGCCTTGAGTTCGTGGGTACCGCCAGTGCGCAAGAAGGCGTACGTCCTGAGGTGGGCAAGCACCTGCGCGACGCGGCCAACTTCATCAAGGGTGGCAAGTACAAGGAAGCTCTGGCCAAGGTCCGCGATGCGGAAAGCGTTGGCGGGCGCAATGCCACTGAGAACTACAACATCGAGGCCATGCGTGTGGCAGCGGCCTCGGGTGCTGGCGATGCGGACAGCATGGTCCGTGGCTACGATGCAATGAAGGCCTCGGGAAAGCTTGCCCAGGCCGAGCAGCTGCGCATGATGGAGTCGATCGCTGGCACCTATCTGCGCAGCAAGGACAACGCCAAGGCGCTGGCTTGGGCGCAGCGTTACTTCAAGGAAGGTGGCAGCAGCCCCGCGATGAAGCAAGTGCTGCAGAACGCGCAGTTCCTGTCGGGCGACATGACGGCGACCATCAAGGACACGCTGGAAGAAATCTCTGCTGATGAGAAGGCCGGCCGCGCTCCAAGCAAGGACAAGCTCAACCTGCTGCTCTTTGCTGCCCAGAAGAAGGGTGACGCTGCGGCCGAAGCCTTGGCCACGGAAAAGCTGCTGAACTTCTACCCCGATCCCAAGCTGTGGGCCCAGATCCTGGGTAGCCTGCCGCAGAAGAAGGGCTTTGCGAGCGACCGCTATCAGCTGGACCTGTTCCGCCTGCGTCTGGCCACCGGCAATATGCGCACGGCCGACGACTACATGGAAATGGCCCAGCTTGCCGCGCAAGCCGGCGTACCGGAAGAAGGCATGCTCGTCGTCGAAAAGGGCCTCGCCGCCGGCGTGCTGGGTCAGGGCGCCGAGGGTGCGCGCCACAAGCGTTTGGCTGACCTGATGGTCAAGAAGATCGCCGAAGCCAAGGCCGGTGAAGCTGCCAACCTCAAGGCGGCAGATGACGCCCGTGACGGCAATGCCTACGTCCAGCTCGGCCTCGCCGCCGCCTACCGCGGCGATGCCAAGGGTGGTGTGGCGCTGATCGAAAAGGGCATCGCCAAGGAAGGCCTGAAGCGCCCTGAGGACGCCAAGCTCTACCTTGGCTTGGCGCACTTCCTCGGCGGCGATCTGTCCAAGGCGCAATCCGCCTGGAAATCTGTCCGTGGCTCGGATGGCTCGGCCGACCTGGCTCGACTCTGGATCATCCAGTCACGCACCGGCAAGCGCTGAGTTCAGGACTGCGGCGCTTGTGAGCCCGCAGAGCCACCGCCAGCAACAAGGCCTCGGCCCCTCAGGGTCGGGGCCTTTTTCCATGGGCTGGCGAAAGCCTGCTCAGCGCGGCGGCAGCCGTACGGCGCCGTCCAGGCGAATGACCTCGCCGTTCAACATCTCGTTCGAGATGATGTGCAACACCAGGCGTGCAAAGTCCTGCGGCGTGCCAAGCCGTGACGGGAAGGGCACGCTGGCCGCCAGCGCGTCCTGCACCTCCTGCGGCATGCCAAAGAGCATCGGCGTGCCGAAGATGCCGGGCGCGATGCTCATATTGCGGATGCCCAAGCGCGCCAGATCGCGGGCGATCGGCAGCGTCATGCCCACGATACCGCCCTTGGACGCCGCGTAGGCCGCCTGGCCGATCTGACCGTCATAGGCGGCGACCGAGGCTGTCGAGATCAGCACGCCGCGTTCGCCCGTGCTGGGGTCTGGCGGGTTGCTGGCCATGGCCTCGGCGGCCAAGCGAATCATGTTGAAGCTGCCCAGCAGGTTCACGCGCAGTGCCTTGTTGAAGAGATCCAGGTTGTGCGCGCCGTCCTTACCAACCGTCTTGGCGGCCGGCGCGATGCCGGCGCAGTTGATCAATCCCCCCAAGCGTCCAAGGGTCGTGGCCGCATTCACCACGGCGCGCCCTTCGGCCTCTTGGCTCACGTCACAGGCCACGAACTGCCCACCGATGTCGGCTGCCACGCGCTGCCCGGTCTCGCGCTGCAGATCTGCAATCACCACCTTGGCGCCCTGCGTGGCCAGCAGGCGCGCCGTGCCTTCGCCGAGGCCCGAGGCCCCGCCGGTGACGATGAACACATGGCCTGCGACTTCCATTGGATGCACCTCGCTGGCGGCGATTGTTGCGCGCTGCCTGCTTGCGTGTTCGGGCTTGCCCCAAGAAAAAAGCCGCAGCGGTCAGCTGCGGCTTGGCGTCCGGGTGCAGGCTGGGTTCAGGCCAGCGCTTGCAGCGCGCGCGCGGTGATGTCGTCCACGCTGCCCAGGCCTTCGATCTTGCGGTACTTGGGGGCGCCGGCGTCGCCGCTGTCGGCCCAGCGGGAGTAGTAGTCCACCAACGGCCGCGTCTGAGCCTGGTAGACCTCCAGGCGCTTGCGTACCGTGGTCTCCTGGTCGTCGTCGCGCTGGATCAGGTCTTCACCCGTGACGTCGTCCTTGCCGGCCACCTTGGGCGGGTTGAATTTGACGTGATAGGTGCGGCCCGAGGCCGCGTGCACGCGGCGGCCGCTCATGCGCTCGATGATGGCGCTGTCGGGCACGTCGATCTCCAGCACGTAGTCCAGCTTGACGCCGGCCGCCTTCATGGCGTCAGCCTGCGGGATGGTGCGCGGGAAGCCGTCGAACAGGAAGCCCTTGGCGCAGTCTGGCTGGGCGATGCGTTCCTTGACCAAGCCGATGATGATGTCGTCACTGACCAGGGCGCCCGAGTCCATCACGGACTTGGCTGCCAGACCGAGCGGCGTGCCGGCCTTGATGGCGGCGCGCAGCATGTCGCCGGTCGAGATCTGCGGGATGCCGAACTTTTGGCAAATGAAAGCGGCCTGAGTGCCTTTGCCGGCGCCGGGGGCGCCCAGAAGAATGAGTCGCATGGGGGTTCTCTCTATGCTCGGAATCTCAACCGCAGACCCCACCAAAACGGGGCGCGCGAGTATCTCACGGGGTGTCTTGCCCAGCCCTTACTCGGCCCCCAGCAGCGCGCGCACGCGCGCGAGGTCCTCAGGCGTATCGACGCCCGGGCCGGGCTTCTCGGCGCTGACGTGCACGGCGATGCGCTCGCCATGCCAGAGCACGCGCAACTGCTCCAGCGATTCGGTCTGCTCCAGCGGGCTTGCGGCCAACTGCGGGAAGCGTCGCAGGAAGCCGGCCCGGTAGGCATAGAGCCCCACATGCCGCAGCGCGCCGCGCGGAGCGCCCGCGCCGTCCCGCCACCACGGGATCGGTGCGCGAGAGAAATAGAGCGCACGGCCAGCGGCGTCCATCACCAGCTTGACGACATTCGGGTTGGCAAACTCGGCGGCATCTTCGAGCGCGTGGCCCACAGTGGCCATCACGCAGTCGGGGCTGTCGGCCAGGCGCTGCGCGCAGGCGTCGATCATGGCAGGTGCAAGCAAGGGCTCATCGCCCTGCACGTTGACGACGAGGTCAGCATCCGTCAGGCCGAGCAGATCCACAGCCTCGGCCAGGCGGTCCGATCCCGAGGCGTGATCGGTGCGCGTCATGAGCGCCTGGATGCCATGGGCCGCACAAGCCGCGCGCACCTCGGGCGCATCGGTGGCCACCACCACGCGGCTGGCCGCCGACAGCGTGGCGCGTTGCGCCACGCGGACGATCATCGGCAAACCCGCAATGTCGGCCAGGGGCTTGTTAGGCAGGCGTGTGGAGGCCAGGCGGGCCGGAATGACAACCGTGAAGCTCATGCCGAGGCCGGCGTGTCTTCTGGGTCCCAGGCGCGTGCTTCGTTCTCCAGCATCAGGGGGATGCCGTCGCGAATGGGATAGGCCAGGTGGTCGGCACGGCAGCCCAGCTCCCGCAGGCTGTCGTGACGCAGCAGTTCAAGCGGGCCCTTGCACAGGGGGCAGACCAGCAGTTCGATCAGGCGTGGATCCATGAGGCAGCAATTGGTTCAGGTGGGTGTCGAGTTCAGCCAGGAACTCCGGCCCGGGCGCAAAGTCTAGCGGCAGCACCCAGACGGGCAGGGCGCCCACGCGCTCGGGGCGGATCTTCACCGCATCCTTCTCCGTCAGCAGCACGCCTTGGGCACCGGCCGGCCAGGGCAGCTCGGCGTAGCTGGCATGGTCGGGCTGCGGCAGGGGCTCGAAGTGCAGGCCCAGGTCGCTGAGCATGTCGAAGAAGCGCTGCGGCCGGGCCACGCCGGCCACGGCCGTCCAGGTGCCCTGCCGCAGTGCGGCCAGGCTCGCAGCCTCGGCCGGCCGGCCCGCCCACCAGTCTTGCAGGCGCACCGCCC
>CALMQC010000157.1 GCA_937871895.1 uncultured Roseateles sp.
GCCTGGCGCCCTATGTGGCGTTGCATTTCATCGCCTCGCCGCTGTCGGTCGTGTTGATGGCCTGGGGTGCGCAGGCCTGGGGCTTGCGGCTGGCGCTGGTGGGGCAGGGGCTCTTCCTGGCTGGCCTGGCGCTGGGCAGTTGGTGGGGCGGATTGACGGGCGCAGGCTGGGGTGTGTCGGGCGCGATGCTGGTCTACTTCGGCTACTTCTTCTGGAAGCTCTGGCACTGGCCCCGATGATGCGCACCCTTCTCAACCGCTGGCGGCGGCGCCTGGCCCGCGCGCTGCTGCACCGCATGGTCTTTGGTGAGGCCGGGCAGCCGCACACGCGCATCGCACCCAGCACCTGCATCGAGGGCGAGGCCGGCCTGCGGCTGGCGGACCACGTCTTCATCGGCCAGTTCAACTTCATCGATGCCACGCACGGCCTGGTGGTCGAAGAGGGCGTCCAGATCACCAATTTCTGCTCCATCGTGACCCACAGCACCCATGACGCCCTGCGCGTCAACGGCCACCGCACCGCCACCCTGGGCGGCGAACTGCCGGGCTACCGCAAGGGCGCCATCCACCTCGGGGCCTACAGCTTTGTCGGGCCACACAGCCTGATCGAACCTGGCAGCCGCCTGGGCAAGGGCGCCATCCTCTGTGCCTATGGCCAACTGCGTGGCGCGGCGCCGGACTTCGCCATCATGGCCGGCCAACCCGCGCGCCAAGTGGGCGACACGCGCGAGCGTGACGCCAGCTTGATCGCCAAGCACCCTGAGCTCGCCGAGGCCTATGCCGCCTGGGCCGGAGCGCAGCCATGAAGACGCGCCGTCTGCCCAGCCCGCCCTCACGTCAAACCCTGGGCCGGACCGCACTTTCCGGCGGCTTGCGCCTGGTGCTGATCGGCGATGGTGAAAGCCCGCACCTGCTCAAGTGGGCCCGCGCACTGGCGCCGCGTGTGCAGCTCTGGGCCATCTCCTCGCGCGGCTTCATGCCCGGCTGGGAGTTGCTGGTGCCCGATGCCCAGCGCCTGGCCCTCAACACCCGGCCCGAGCATGGAGGCGGCAACGTCGCGCTGCTCAAGCAGCTGCCCAAGGTGGGCGCGTGGCTATCTGCGGTGGATGCCGATTGGATCCACGCCCACTACCTCACGTCCCACGGCAGCCTGGCCTGGGCGGCCCGGCTCGGGTGGCGGCTGCGGGCGCAGATCGCGGGCTCGGCCTGGGGCAGCGACATCCTCGTCACGCCGAGCCAAAGCGCGGCCTACCGCTGGTTGACGAAGAAGGTGCTCAAGGCCTGCGCGGTGACCACGTCGGACTCGCAGCAC
>CALMQC010000158.1 GCA_937871895.1 uncultured Roseateles sp.
GGGTGTCCGTCGCGTCCACGGGCGAGGGCAGCAGGCTCATGACAAAGCCCAGCAGGGCCACCGCCACGGTGGCGGCAACCTTGACGAGGGGCGATGCGACTTGCATGGCCCAAATACTGCGGGAAACCCCGAGCCTTGTGGCCCCCTAGGCTGGAGGTGAATCTTGAGCGGCGTGGCGGCCCGAACACGCCGATTCAGGGGGCCGCTTCAGCGGCAACACCGCCATGCGGCCATCACTTGCCGTGGGGCCAGACGGCGCGCTTGGTCGGGCTCTTGGCGGCCTTGCCCTTGTTGGCCCAGAGCCGGTAGGCCGCCGGCGTCAGCTCGCGCTTGAGCAGGGCCACCAGCGCCCCGTGGCCGATGCCGTGCTGCATCAGCACCCGGTTGTAGGGCGGGGTGTCGTCCCAGGCCGTGGCGATCACGCGCTGGATGTCTTCGGCACTGAGTTTGGGAGCAGCTTTGGCCATGCGGGGATTGTCAGCGCCAGTACGCGTTGAAGCTACCGGTCTGGTCGGAGGTCAGCTGTGCGTGCAGGCGCAGGGCCTCGGTGTCGGTGAGCGAGGAGACGTGGTCGGCCACCAGGCGGGCGGCCTGGGCTTCGGCGGCGGTGCCGCGCAGCTGGCCCTGGCTGCGCAGTTGCTCCTGCATGGTGTCGGGCAGCAGCAGGCCGCGCAGCTTGGGGTCGTTCTCGACGGCGTTTTCGAACAGGGTGTCGAACAGCTCGCCCACGATCTTGCGGCTGCGGTAGTGGACCATCTTGAGCCGTCGTGAGTTGATGACGCGGTGGAAGTTGAAGGCCTTCAGGCACTCGATGCGCAGCTTGCTTTCGGGCTCCACGACGACGCGCGAGCAATGCGCCGTGCCCCGGTCCACGTCGATGTCCACGGCGCCGATGTGCCGCTCGATCAGCGCCTCCAGGAACTGCCGGCGCACCATGGGGTGGCGGGCGTGCATGACCGACTCCAGGTAGGTGCGCGCCACGAAGATGTGCCGCGCGCGATTGCCCAGGGCGCTGTCCGCCTGAATGTGCGGGTAGGCGTCACCCAGGTCGAAGAGGCTGGCAAACACCTGGGTCAGCGCCTCGACGATGCGCGAGTTGGCGGCCTCGACGTCGTCGGCCAACGGGCCCAGGCAGGCGCGCACACCGTCCTCGCAGCGGATGCTGGCCAGCAGCTCGTCATCCGGCGCCACCAGGTCCAGCGGCGTGACGATGCCGGCCTCCAGCGTGTCTTCCAGGTCATAGGCCGAGTAGGCGATGTCGTCGGCGATGTCCATGATCTGGCATTCCACCGTGCGCTGCACGGTGCCCACGCTCAAGCCCAGCGCCTGCAGGCGCTGGATGACGGGCAGGTCTTCGGCATACACGCCCTTGGCGCCGCGCCCGGGCCGGGGTTGCAGCAGATAGGGGTACTTGACCACGGCGGCCAGGGTGCCGGCGGTGAGGTTCATGCCCCGCGGCGCGGCCTCGGTGCCGGCGATGGCGAACTCGGCCGCGTCGCGATCGCCGATCAGGCCGAGGCGGTTCTCCAGCCGCGCCACGATGCGCAGGGTCTGCGCATTGCCCTCGAAGCCGCCGTAGGCCAGCATGCGCTCGTTCAGCACCTCCTCGCCCGAGTGGCCGAAGGGTGGGTGCCCGAGGTCGTGCAGCAGGCTGGCGCAGGCCACGATGTGGCCATTGACGCGGTAGCCGCCCAGCTGCTTGCCATGCCGCAGGTTGAGCGCCAGCGCGATGCGCGAGGCGATGTCCGACACCTCCAGCGAATGCGTCAGCCGCGTGCGGAAGACCTCGTTCTCGCCCGCCGGGATCAGCTGGGTCTTGCCCTGCAGGCGGCGCAGCGCGCTGGAGTGGACGATGCGCGAGTAGTCGCGCTCGAAGGGGCTGGCACCCCGGTAGTTGTCGTCAAAGGGCACGCTCAGCCGGCGGGCATAGGCCTCGGGCCAGGTGGCGGGCTCGGCCGCCGTGAGCCGCTGCTCCGCCGGGGCCTCGGCGGCAGGGTGCGTCGCGTCCTTGAAGGCCGACAGCGCCTGCGTGCGGCGGCGCACCTCGTGGTGGACGGCCAGGCTCAGCAGCCGCTGCGGGGTGTAGGGGCGGCGGTGCAACGAGGATTTGGAGGACTTGGGCAGGGACTTGGGCAATTTGCCCGGCGGTTTCGGCATCAGCGGTATTTCTGGATCAAGGGGTGGGCGGCCACAGGCCGCGCGTCGAATTGATTGTGCGCGGTGCTGGATGCAAGGCCTGGGCCAGCGGCGGGAGGGCTTCCTCACCTGCACCGCAGAATGCAAGGCCAGCCCGCCCTGAGACCCCTGCCATGCAACGACAGTCCTGGAAGCTCTTCCCCACCCTGGTGCAACGCTGCCAGGGCGTGCTGGCGCCTGACGAGCTGGCGCTGATCCAAGCCCATTGCCTCGCGCAGGAGAGCCGGCCCCATGGCTCCTTGCAGGGCGATGCCGCCTCGACCTTTGCCGCCCAGGCCCGCTTCATCGAGTCCCTGCAAGCGCAAGTCCCGGCCTTGGCAGGCCTGGGCGAAGGTCTCAGCCGGCTCGTGAACGACTACGCCCGCGAGCTCGGTCACCCGGCGCTGCGCATCAGCAATTCATGGTTCAACGTGCAGCGCCCCGGCAGTTTGCTGCGCCACCACACCCACCCGGCGTCCTATGTCTCGGCCGCGCTGTGCATTGCCAGCGACGAGCACAGCAGCAAGCTCTTCTTCGAGAACCCCAACCCGCTGATCGGCTTCGTCGGACACGCGCACCCGACCGAGTTCAACATGGAGATGGCCCGCTTCAAGCTCGACCCGGGCGACCTGCTGCTCTTCCCGTCCTGGCTCAAGCACGGCTCGGGCTACGAGGCCAATGAGTCGGCCCTGCGCATCATGGTCAGCCTGAATACCGAGGTGGCCTGAGGCCGGGTGCCTCAGCGCCCCGGCTTCTTGCGCCCCTGCGCCGGCTTGCCGCCCGTGGCCCCCGTCACGCGGGGCGGCAGGCCCGTGTGCTGGGTCAAGAGCTTGCCGCGCGCGGGCGACACGGGCTTGGCCGGCGAGGCGGTGGCCGCCGCCTTCACCGGCGTGCTGTTCTTGCGGCGCGCGCTCTGGTAGCTGCCATCCGTGCTGGGCTGGTAGGTCGGGATCAGGTGGTGCTTGCCGTTGCCGATCAGGTCGGCGCGGCCCATGGCCTTCAAGGCCTCGCGCAGCAGCGGCCAGTTGTTGGCGTCGTGGTAGCGCAGGAAGGCCTTGTGCAGCCGGCGGCGGCGCTCGCCGCGCACGATGTCCACGCGCTCGCCCTTGGTCTCCAGCCGGCTGATGCCCTTGAGCGGGTTCTGGCCCGAGTGGTACATGGCCGTGGCCGTGGCCATGGGGCTGGGGTAGAAGGTCTGCACCTGGTCGGC
>CALMQC010000159.1 GCA_937871895.1 uncultured Roseateles sp.
CCGGGTGCATCTGCTGGCCTGGCCGCTGGCCATCCTCAGCTCGCTGCTTTACTTCGCGCTCTTCCTGGACGGCAAGCTCTACGGCGAGGCCGGCCTGCAGCTCGTCTTCATCGCGCTGGCCGGCTGGGGCTGGTGGCAGTGGCGCTTTGGCCGCACGGCTGAGGGCGACACGCTCGCCCCGCGCCGCTTAGGCGCGGCGGGCTTGCGCGTGCCGGTGCTGCTGACCCTGGCGGCCTGGCCACTGCTCGGCGCATTCCTCGCGCGGGTCACTGATTCACCCTTGCCCTACTGGGACGCCTTCCCCACCGTCGCCAGCCTCTTGGGCCAGTGGCTGCTGGCGCGCAAGTACGAGGAGAACTGGCCGACCTGGATCGTGGTCAATGCCGTCAGCGTGGTGCTGTTTGGCATCAAGGGCTACTGGCTGACCGTGCTGCTGTATGCCGGCTTCATACCCATGAGCGTGTTGGGCTGGCGCGCGTGGCGGCAGGCTGCCGCGTGAGCGCGCCCCGCGTCGTTGTGGCCTTGCTGGGCGCCGAGTGCACCGGCAAGTCCAGCTTGGGCCAGGCTTTGGCCGAGCACCTGGGCGGCAGCTATGTGCCCGAGTACCTGCGCGAGTGGTGTGACGCCCACGGCCGCACACCGCAACAGCACGAGCAAGCGGCCATCGCGGCCGAGCAGGCACGCCGCATCGACGCCGCGCCGGGCCCCTGGGTCTTTGCCGACACCACGCCCTTGATCACGGCGCTGTGCAGCCAGCACTACTTCAAGGACGACAGCTTGCTGCCTGAGGCGCTGGCGTTTCAGCGCCGCTGCGACGTGATCCTGCTCTGCGCGCCTGACCTGCCTTGGGAGGCCGATGGCGTACAGCGTGACGGGCCCGAGGTGCGGGCGAGGTTCGACGCCCGGCTGCGCGCGACGCTGGCCGCGCATGGGCTAGCCTGGCACGACGTGGCGGGCGCCGACCGTCTGACCCTGGCGTTGAAAGCGCTGCAGCGCTAGCCCGCTGCTACTGCAGCGTCCCGCTGCCCGCTGCCTGCTCGTGGTCGGGCGTGAAGAGCTGGCCCACGTCCACCGCATCGAAGCGGTAGTGCTGGCCGCAGAACTCGCAGCCAATCTCGATCTGGCCGGACTCGGCCAGGATGTCGTCGGCCTCCGGGCGCCCAAGGCCGCGCAGCATGCCCACCACGCGCTCACGCGAGCAGGTGCAGGCGAAGCGCGGCTGTTGAGGCTCGAAGCGCCGCAGGTCCTCTTCCCAAAAGAGACGGCGCAGGATGGTGTTGGCGTCCAGGGTCAACAGCTCTTCTGAGGTGAGCGTGCTGGCCAGGATGCTGATGCGGTTGTAGGCGTCGGAGAGACCGATGTCGTCCTCATTGCGCCGCCCTTCCAGATTGCCTTCGCCCTCGATGGGCAGACGTTGGATCAAGAGCCCCGCCGCGATCTCGCCGTTGGCCGCCAGCACGAGCTTGGTGTCGAGTTGCTCGGACTGCAGCATGTAGTGCTCCAGCACCTCGGAGATCTTCTGCAGCGGCTCGCGCTGGTCGCCGTGCAGCGGCACCACGCCTTGGTAGGGCTGCTGGCCGGGGAACTTGTCCTTGGGGTCGAGCGTGATGGCACAGCGGCCTTGGCCGTGGACGTTGAGCAGGGCTTCCAGGCGGTCGCCGTCGTTGACTTCGCCCACGCGCTTGGCGGTAGCGCGAAAGCTCAGGTCGGGCTGCACCTCGGCCACGGCCAGCTTGACCGGGCCGTCCCCAAACACCTGCAGCACCAAGGCGCCATTGAACTTGATGTTGGCCTGCATCAGCACGCCGGCCGCCGTCATCTCGCCCAGCAGGTCACGCAGCGCGGCGGGGTGCTCCTGGCCGGCCTCGCGGCGCGCCAGCATTTCTTGCCAGGCGCCCGTCAGACGCACCAACATGCCGCGCACCGGCAGGCCTTCAAACAAAAACTTGTGCAGCTCACTCATCAAACGGTCTTCGCGATGTCAATCCGGGTCAGGCCAGCCGCATGGCGCCGGCCATTGCCGATGTAATGCTGGGCGCTGCGGCGCAGGCCTTCAATCTGTTCGGGCGTCAAGTCACGCACGGCCTTGGCGGGCGCACCCATGATGACCGAGCCGTCGGGGAAGACCTTGCCTTCGGTCACCAGCGCCCCGGCGCCCACCAGGCAATGGCGCCCGATGCGGGCCCCGTTCAGCACGATGGCGCCGATGCCGATCAGGCTCTCGTCGCCCACCGTGCAGCCGTGCAGCATGGCTTGGTGGCCGACGGTGACGCGTTCTCCCAGCACCAGTGGGAAGCCGGCGTCGGCATGCAGCACGGCAGCGTCCTGGATGTTGCTGCCGGCGCCAATGCTGAGGCTGTCGGAGTCGCCTCGCAGCACGGCCTGGTACCAGACGCTGACCTCATCGGCCAGGCTGACGCGGCCAATGACTTCGGCGCTCTCGGCCACCCAGGCGGACTCGGACACCTGGGGACGATGCTCGTCCAGCTGGTAGATGGCCATCGCTGCTCCTCAAACGCCCCGACTACAAGGGGCCGGACTGTATCGGATGGGCCTGAGACGTCTTGGTGCGCGGCCGTCAAGACGCCTGCAGCACCGGGTAGGTGGCGGCCGGCTCGTCCACACAGAGCAACTGCGTGCCGGGCCCGCGCTGGCCACGCCAGTCACGCAGTTCTGCGCTGCGGCTGGGCACGAAGGCGTGCGGCCGCTTGATGCGCCAGGCGACCAAGCGGCCCGGCGCACCCACGACGATCACGCAGCCGCCATCGCCAGGCGCCAGCGCGGGCAGACCCGGCACCGGCGCCAACTGCAAACGCTCGTCGCGCCAGTCGATCACGTCCACGCCCGGCGGGCGGGCCAGCACGGCATGCACCTGCGAGATGGGCAGGGCGAAGCGGTGCCCGGCATCGAACACCAAGAATGGCTCAGGGTTGCGCGGGCCGGCCTGGGCCCGGGCGCCAGGGCCGACCGCCTCGCCCGGGTTCAGGATCGCCTCTGGCAGGCTGCGCAGCAGCGTCGGGGTGCGGAGCGTTCGGATCGGCCCGTGCAGGCTGTCTTGGGCGGGCGTCAGCCAGCCGTCGCCGGGCTCGGTCGCGTCAGCAGGCAGCAGGTGCAAGCCCAGCATCTCGGACACCGGCAGCAGCAGGCCACGCCCTTCGGTGTCCTCCAGCATCAGGGCCAGCGGCGGTGTGTCGGCAGCGGGCAGGCC
>CALMQC010000160.1 GCA_937871895.1 uncultured Roseateles sp.
CCTCGGCCTTGATGGCGCGGATCTGCTTCAGGTCCAGCTCGCGGGCCAGCACCATCTGGCTGAAACCGACGTCCTGCAGGAAGCGCGCCTTCTCGGGCGTGCGGATGTCGGTCTGCGTGCTGGCGTGGAGTTGGATGGGCGGCAGGTCGAGCTCCAGCAAGCCCATGTCTTGCACGATCAAGGCGTCCGCACCTGCGTCGTACAACTCCCAGGCCAAAGCGCGGGCGCCTTCCAGCTCGTCATCGCGCAGGATGGTGTTGAGCGTGACGAAGATGCGGCTGCCGTAGCGATGGGCATGCTGCGCGAGGCGGGCAATTTCCGCGACCGAGTTGCCGGCCTTGTCCCGCGCGCCAAAGCGGTCGGCCCCGATGTAGACGGCATCGGCCCCGTGGTTGACGGCCTCGATGCCGATGTCGGCGTCGCGTGCCGGGGCCAGGAGCTCGATGCGGGTCTTCATGCCAGGGTCACGCGCGCGAACTTGCGCTTGCCGACCTGCAGCACGTGCTGGCCGGCGTCGAGCTTCAAGGCCTTGTCGGCCACCACATCACCGCCGATGCGCACGCCGCCCTGCTCGATCATGCGCAGGCCTTCGCTCGTCGAGGCGACGAGGCCGGCGGCCTTCAAGACCTGGGCCACGCCCATGGGCGCGCCGCTGAAGGAGACCTCGGGGATTTCGTCGGGGATGCCGCCACGGGCGCGGTTGTTGAAGTCCGCTTCGGCAGCTTCCGCCGCCGCTGCAGTGTGGAAGCGCGCGGTGATCTCCTTGGCGAGCATCACCTTGGCGTCCTTCGGGTTGCGGCCCCCGGCCACCTCGGCCTTGAGCGCGGCGATCTCGGCGATGGACTTGAAGGACAGCAGGTCGTACCACTTCCACATCTGCACGTCGCTGATCGACAGGATCTTGGCGAACATGGTGTTGGGCGCCTCGGTGATGCCCACGTAGTTGTTCTTGGACTTGGACATCTTCTCGACGCCGTCCAGGCCCTCGAGCAGCGGCATCGTCAGGATGCACTGGGGCTCCTGGCCGTATTCCTGCTGCAGGTGGCGGCCCATCAGCAGGTTGAACTTCTGGTCGGTGCCGCCGAGCTCCAGGTCGCTCTTGAGGGCCACCGAGTCATAGCCCTGCATCAGCGGGTAGAGGAACTCGTGGACCGAGATCGGCGTCTGGCTTTGGAAGCGCTTGGTGAAGTCGTCGCGCTCCAGCATGCGGGCCACGGTGTACTTGGCGGCGAGCTGGATCATGCCGGCCGAGCCCAAGGGCTCACACCACTCGGAGTTGTAGCGAATCTCGGTGCGCGCGGGGTCGAGCACCAGCTTGGCCTGGGCGTAGTAGGTTTCGGCATTGGCCTTGATCTGCTCCTTGGTCAGCGGCGGGCGCGTGGAGTTGCGGCCCGAGGGGTCGCCGATCAGGCTGGTGAAGTCGCCGATCAGGAAGATGACCTGGTGGCCGAGGTCCTGCAGCTGGCGCATCTTGTTGAGCACCACGGTGTGGCCGAGATGGATGTCGGGCGCCGTGGGGTCGAGGCCGAGCTTGATGCGCAGCGGCACGCCGGTGGCGGCCGAGCGGGCGAGCTTCTTGGTCCACTCGGCCTCGGGCAGCAGTTCTTCCACGCCCCGGCGCGTGACGGCCAGCGCCTCAAGGACGGCATCGGTGACGGGGTATTGCGGGCGGACGGCGTCTTGGCTCATGGTGCTCGGGCGATGCGCTGCGCCGACGAGCGGCGATGGCGGGGACGGGATTTCTCGGGGGCGGGCGGCGGCCGAGGGCAGGACGGGCTCGGGTTTCCAGCCATGTCATCAACCGGTCACCCGGTAGAATTCCCTTTCCCTCTGGCGTGCCGCTGTAGCTATTTCGCTACATCTGCGGGGCGCAATTCTAGAGGAGCGCGCTCTGGGCCCAGGCCCTCACGGGCCACCCTGCAGTCCCGATTCATTGCCTTCGACCCGAACCGTCTCTTGAGCCCTGTACTGCAACGACTGCAAACGGCACTGAGCCAAGCTGAAGCCTTCGCGGCGCGTTACCCGCGCGCGCTGACGGGCGCGGTCGTCACGGCGTTGTCGGGTTTTGCGGTCACGGCCTTTGGCATTGCGCCGCTGGCGCCTGACGCCAGCAGCCTGCCCAAGCAGCAGGTCGTCGAGCAACTGCCCAGCCTGGACGTCGAAGACCAACTCAACGAGCTGGCGGCCCATGACCTCGCGCTGACCCGCGCTGAGGCGACCCGCAGCAGCGACACGCCGGACAGCCTGCTGCGCCGCGCTGGCGCCTTCGACCCCGATGCCGCCGCCTTCCTGCGCAAGGACCCGCTGGCCCGCCGCATCCTGCAAGGCCGTGCCGGCAAGATGGTCCACCTGACGGCCGATGCCTCCGGCCGCGTCGAGCGCCTGGTGGCCCGCTTTCCGGCTGAGCGCAGCGAGCAGTTGGGCACGCACTTCACGCGCCTGACGGTGGAGCGCGTGGGCCAGGGCTTCCGCTCCTCGCTCGCCACGGCCCCGCTGCAGGCCCAGGTGCGCTTTGGCAGCGGCAGCATCCGCACGTCTTTGTTCGCGGCGACCGACGACGCCAACATCCCGGACGCCATCGCCTCTCAGATGGCCGACATGTTCTCGGGTGACATCGACTTCCACCGCGAGCTGCGCAAGGGCGACCGCTTCTCGGTCGTCTTCGAGTCCATGACGGCCGATGGTGAGCCCATCACCTGGAACACCACCGACGGCGGCCCGAGCAGCAGCGGCGCGGGGCGCCTGATTGCCGGTGAGTTCGTCAACAACGGCCGCACCTACTCGGCGGTCTGGTTTCGCGACGCGGTCACCGGCAAGGGCAGTTTCTACAGCCTTGACGGCACCAGCAAGCGCCGCGCCTTCCTGTCCAGCCCGATGGAGTTTTCGCGCATCACCTCCGGCTTTGCGATGCGCATGCATCCGATCCTGAACAGCTGGCGGCAGCACAACGGCGTGGACTATGGTGCCCCCACGGGCACTGCCGTGCGCACCGTGGGCGACGGCGTGGTCGAGCAGGCCGGCTGGAACGCCGGCTTCGGCAATGTCGTCCAGATCCGCCACGCCGGTGGCCGCAGCACGGTCTACGCCCACCTCTCCAAGATCGACGTCAAGAAGGGCCAGCGTGTTGAGCAGGGCCAGTTGATCGGCAAGGTCGGCATGACGGGTTGGGCCACTGGCCCGCACCTGCACTTCGAGTTCCGCGTCAATGGCCGGCACATGGACCCGCGCGCCATCGCCAAGGCGTCTGAGGCCGTGGTGCTGCCGGCGCACGCCAAGGGCACCTTCCTCTCCACGGTGGCCAGTGTCAAGACACAGCTGGCCGTGGCTGAGTCCATGGACGGCGTCAGCTCTGCCGAGTGAGCGCCAGCGCGCCAACACCCAGGCTTTACATCGGACTGATGTCCGGCACCTCGCTCGACGGCGTGGACGGCGTCGTTTTTGACGCCGAGCGCATGGCGGTACTGGCCCACGCCTACGCCCCCTTCTTGCCCGAACTGCGCGACGACCTGCTGGCCCTCAACACGCCAGGGCCCAACGAGTTGCACCGCGCAGCGCTGGCTGCCAGCGAGATCTCACGCAGCTACGCGGATGTCGTGCGGCAGCTGCGCATGGCCCACCCGGACGTGGCCCTCGTCTGCGCACACGGCCAGACCGTACGGCACCGCCCGGTCATGGGCTACACGCTGCAGTTGCTCAATGGCGCGCTGCTCGCAGAGCTGTGCGGGCTCGACGTGGTCTGCGACCTGCGCAGCCGCGATGTCGCCGCTGGCGGGCAAGGCGCGCCGCTGGTGCCGGCCTTTCACCGCGCAGTCTTCGGGCGGGCTGGCGAAGACGTCGCCGTGCTCAACCTCGGCGGCATCAGCAACCTGAGCCTGCTGCATGCCGACGGGCGCACCCTGGGTTTCGACACGGGGCCGGGCAATTGCCTGCTGGACGGCTGGATCCTGCGGCACCAAGGCGAGCGCTTTGACCATGACGGTGCCTGGGGTGCCCAAGGCCAGGTGCTGCCCGAGTTGCTGGCACGGCTCCTGGCCGACCGCTTCTTCCGACTGCCGCCGCCACGCAGCACCGGCCGCGACGTGTTCCATCTGGACTGGCTCGAGGCCCATCTATCACCCGGCCTCGACCCGAGGGACGTGCAGGCAACGCTGTGCGAACTGGCGGCGCGCTGCGTGACCGATGCCTTGCAACTGCATCAGCCCGCATTGAGCCGACTGGTTGTCTCCGGCGGTGGTGCGCGCAATGCGGCACTGATGGCACGGCTGGGCGCCCTGCTCCCCAACGTCCGCGTGCAGGCCAGCAGCGAGTTGGGATTGCCTGTGGACCAAGTGGAGGCTGCCGCCTTTGCCTGGCTAGGCCATCGCTTTGTCACCCGGCAACCGGGCAATCTGCCCGAGGTCACCGGGGCGGCTGGGCTGCGCCTGCTCGGCGCCCTCTACCCAGCCTGAAACGAACTCAGACGGAGAACGACGAGCCGCAACCGCAGGTGGTGCTGGCGTTCGGGTTCTTGATCACGAACTGCGCGCCCTGCAGGTCTTCCTTGTAGTCGATCTCGGCGCCGACCAGGTACTGCAGGCTCATGGCGTCGATCAGCAGGGTCACGCCGTTCTTCACCATCTGGGTGTCGTCGTCGTTCACGGCCTCGTCAAAGGTGAAGCCGTACTGGAAGCCCGAGCAGCCGCCGCCTTGCACGAAGACGCGCAGCTTCAGGTCCGGATTGCCCTCTTCGGCGACCAGATCGCGCACCTTGTCGGCGGCGCTGTCGGTGAAGACGAGGGGCGCGGGGATGTCGGTGGGGGTGTCGAGTACAGCGCTCATGGCGATCTCAAGGTGAATGACTGGGCTCGATTGTCCCTGCAAAGAATTCCACGCTGCGCAGAGGGGCATGAAAAAGGCCGCTCCAAGAGCGGCCTTTCGAGAGGGCATGAACCCGATCAGCGCTTGCTGAATTGCTTCCGACGACGGGCGCCGTGCAAGCCGACCTTCTTACGCTCAACTTCACGCGCGTCACGCGTGACGAAGCCGGCGCGGCTCAGTTCGGGCTTGAGGGCGGCGTCGTAGTCGATCAGTGCACGGGTGATACCCAGGCGCACCGCGCCGGCTTGGCCGGACTCGCCGCCACCGTGCACGTTCACCTTGATGTCAAAGGCTTCGCCGTTGTTGGTCAGCAGCAGGGGCTGACGCGCCACCATGATGGACGTTTGACGACCGAAGTACTGCTCGATCGTGCGGCCGTTGATGGTGATCTGGCCCGTGCCCTTCTTGATGAAGACGCGAGCGACCGACGACTTGCGGCGGCCAGTGCCGTAGTTCCAATTTCCGATCATGGCCGTTCCTTAGATCTCGAGAGCCTTGGGCTGCTGAGCGGTGTGCGGGTGCGAGGGACCTGCATAGACCTTCAGCTTCTTGACCATCGCGTAGCCGAGCGGGCCCTTGGGCAGCATGCCCTTGACGGCCTTTTCCAGGGCGCGGCCCGGATGCTTGGCTTGCATGTCCTTGAACTTCGTGGCGTAGATGCCGCCAGGGAAGCCGCTGTGACGGTAGTACACCTTGTCGGTGGCCTTGTTGCCGGTCACACGGAGCTTGTCGGCATTGACGACGACGATGAAGTCACCGGTATCGACGTGAGGCGTGTAGATGGCCTTGTGCTTGCCGCGCAAACGGAGTGCCACTTCGCTGGCAACACGTCCGAGCACCTTGTCGGTGGCGTCAATCACAAACCACTCGTGCGTCACCTCGGCCGGCTTGGCGCTGAAGGTCTTCATGAGTTGATCTCTTTGGGGAGTACTGAACTGGCTGAATGAATCCGACGTTCGGTGCAGGCTTAGTAGGCGCCGCCTCTCACGATCGTTCCTTCCCGCAGCCAAAGACGGGAAAAGCCCGCTAGTGTAGCGGAACCACCCTCAAGCGCCAAGCCGACCCGTTCGGCGCCGCCCTGGGCGTCGCAGGGTCGCGCAATATTGCGGGCCGCAGGCCGATTTACTGCGGCTCTGGCGCCCCATTCGGTCTCGCGGCCAAACAAATGCAGGACGATCCAGGCCATGCCCAAGCCCGCTTCCAGCCAACCCATGCCTTTCGACCCGGATGGCAGCTTGGCCGACGCCCGGGCGTCCATGGCACGGCTGTCCACCTGGGTGCCAATCCGGGCGCTGAGCCGGCGCCACAAGGTGAGGGTCAGCCGCCATCTGCTGGCATTGGACAGCCACGACCGCTACCTGCGCTTTGGCTTCGAGGCTTCAGACCGCGAGATTGCCGACTACGTGCGCCGCCTCGACTTCGAGGCCGACGAGGTGCTGGGCATCTTCAACCATCGCCTGGAACTGACCGGGCTGGCCCATATGGCCCCCTGCGGCCCGACGGTTGCGGACTTCGGCGTGTCAGTGCTTGCTCACGCCAGAGGCCACCGCCTGGGCCGGCGGTTGTTTGATGCGGCCAGCCTGCACGCGCGCAATCGCGGCATCGACACGCTGATCATCCAGGCCTTGGCCATCAACCAACCGATGCTGCGCATTGCACGCGCCGCAGGGGCGACGATCGAATACTTCGGCGCCGACGCCGAGGCTCGCGTCCGGCTGCCAGCTGACAACGTCTCCAGCCATATTGCCCAGTTGGTGGAGCAAAACCTGGCTGAGTGGGATTTGCAGATGAAGCAGCAGGCCCGATTGCTGGAGGATTGGGTCGAGGGCTGGCGGCTTGGCCCGTAACAACCCTGCCCCCTGGGTAGAGGCTTGAGGCCCCCGACCACCCTGGATCAGGTGAACCTCCAGAGGGCAAAGTTCGCCCACTCGGCTAAAGTGATATCCGTTACACGATGACACACATGCCCGAGTACGCGTTCAGCTGGATCGTCGTTCTCAGCCTTGCGGTGATTGCGCTATCAATCGCACTGGGCTGGTCGCTCTGGCGTGGGCGCCGCATGTCGGCAGCCCTGCC
>CALMQC010000161.1 GCA_937871895.1 uncultured Roseateles sp.
CGCAAGCCTTGGCCGCCGCCGCCTACAACGCCGGCCGCAGCCGCCCCCGCCGCTGGCGTGAAGGGCCGGTGCTGGACGCCGCGATCTGGACCGAGAACATCCCCTTCAACGAGACGCGCGACTACGTGCGCAATGTGCTGGCCAATGGCAGCGTCTACGCGCAGCTGCTGGGCCAGGGCAGCACCAGCCTGCGCGAGCGCCTGGGCGCCACCATCGGCCCGGCCAAGGCGGTGGACGACGCGGCCAGCGTGCCGCCGCCGGCCGATCTACCGTGACGCCTTGCCGCGCGCAGCGCCGGGCTGGCACAGCGCCGGCTCACCGGCCAGCTCGGCCGGCAGGCCGGGGTGCTGCAGCACCAGCACACGCGGCACCTGGGCTTTGAAACGGTCGATCTCGTCCTTGAAGTGCTCGGTCGTCAGCCGCGCCAGCGATCCATCCGCCCGCGCACGCTGCAAGCCCTGCTCCAGCCGCTTGGCCAGCGCCGGCTCGGTGGGGCTGACGTAGGCAATCATCGGCAGCGGGTAGTACAGCATCAGGTCGGGCGAGGCCATCAGCGTGGAGCCGCTGAGGTGGTGCTCCTGGAAGAGGGTGTCCACCTCCAGCATGCTCATGGGCAGGTAGTCAAAGCGCCCTCCGGCCAGCATGGCCAGCAGGGAGCCCACATCGGCGCTGTCCACCACCGGCATGTGGTTGTCTCGCATCACCCGCCCGTCCACCCAAGCGCGGCCGACGCCGCCCTGCAACTGGCGCAATTCGTCCAGGGTCTTGATGTGCCGGAGCTTGTCGCGGTCCTCGGTGCGGATGAGCAGGCTGCGGCAGCCAAAGGTGCCGCCGAACATGCCGACATTGACGCGCAGGTTGTTCTCGTTGAGCTTGTCGAGCTCGGTCTCCAACGGGCGCCAGGGCGCCACATGCACATTGACCAGCTCGCCACGAAACACCTCGGCCCGCGCACGCGGCGTGCTCAACGGCTTGGCCACCCGGATCAGCCGGTAGTCGCCCCAGTCGGGCCGGGTTTTCTCCATCGCCAGGCGCAGCGCGGCCATCTGGTAGTCGTCGCGCTTGGGGGTCTTGGTCCAGTCCCAGTAGCGGATCTCGATCAGCGCATTGGCGGGCCGGTGGTCTCCGGGCGCTGCGCTGACGGGCAGCCAGGCCGCTGCCAGCAGCGCCAGCAAGGCCAGGCCCGCCAACGGGCGCCAGCGTCTGCAAAGACCGATGCAAGTGAGTGACACGCGGCAGAGACCCATAGGCACACGGCGAAACAGGGTGCTTTGACTGTAATGGCGCGCTCGCACCCAAGGCGCCTGCGGCATGATGGGGAAAACCTGGGAGAGCCCATGCACCCAAGCCTGCGCGCACGTTCACTTGGCCTGGTCTTTGCAGGCCTCAGCCTGCTGGCCACGATGGCGCATGCCGCTGCTGGCTGCGACGCGCGCTGGCAGACCGCGGTGCAAGCCCAACTGGCCCTGGCAGATGGCCACGGCCCCGACCTCGGCAGCCCTGAGTGGCAAGGCGCCGTCGAGCAGCAACTCGGCTTGAACGGCGTGGCCACACTGCCCGCACGGGGCAGCCCGGCCTGGTGCCGGCGCGTGCAGCAGCAACTCGACACCGCACGCCGCGCGCCCACCTGCCGCAAGCCGCCCGAGGCCGGCAGCATTGAGCAGCTCGTGTGCCAGCACGCGCGCCTGCGGCTGCTGGACGTGCAAGTGGCAGCGCTCTACGGCGCGGCGCGCAAGAAGGCCGTGAATGAACACCCACCCGTGCTCGCCGCCGAGCAGCACGGCTGGCAGCGCGGCCGCAACGAATGCTGGAAGGCGGGCCCCGATGCCCAGAGCGCCACCGACCGCGCCGCGCGCCTGAACTGCGTGCGCGAGAGCTATGAGCGCCGCATCCTGGAGCTGCAGGTGCGCTACCAGCTCGTGCCCGCCAACAAGCCGCTGGCCTGGCGCTGCAGTGACGGCAGCGAAGTCATCGTGCGCCACTTCCCCTCGACCAAGCCGCCGAGCCTGATGGCCGAGCGCGGCGACCAGACCTCACTGATGACGCAGGCAGCCGCCGCGAGCGGCACGCGCTACGTGGGACGCAACGAGTCGCTCTGGGAGCACCAGGGCGAAGCGCGCGTGGTCTGGGGCTGGCAGGCGCCTGAGATCGTCTGCAAGCCGGCGCCTTGAGCCGTCAGGCGGCGCCGTTCGACTGCAGCCAGCGCAGCAGCTCGCTGCTGGGCAGCGCGCCACTGAGTCGCGCGCGCTCGGCACCGCCCTGGAAGAGGATCAGCGTCGGGATCGAGCGGATGCCGAAGTGCCGCGAGGCAACCGGGTTGGCATCGGTGTCGAGCTTGACGAAGCGCACGCCGGGCGCCTGACGCGCCGCTGCCTCGAAATGCGGCGCCATCGACTGACATGGCCCGCACCACGGCGCCCAGAAGTCCACCAGCACCGGTGCCTCGGTCTTGTCGAGGTAGTGGGCGAGCGAGGCGTCCGTCAGCGCCACCGGGTGGGCAGGCGCGACGGGCTCCTTGCAACGCCCGCAGCTCGGACCCTCGGCCAGCCGCTCATCCGGCACGCGGTTGACAGCGCCACAGTGCGGGCAGACGAGGTGGCTCATGCGCCCTCCCGCACCCCGAGCTTGCGCAGGATGCGCTCCATCAGGCACCAGCACGAGAAGCCGCTTTGCAGCAGGTTCGCACCGACGAAGGCCGTGAACGCAAGCCACCACTGCGAGACGAAGAACGGGCTGGCCGGGGCGCCCAGCAGCAGCGAGATGAGGATGAAGCTGCCCGCAACGATGCGGACGATGCGCCAGGTGGTCATGAGGAGGCTCCTTCAGGGTTGTGACGGGGTTTGCAGGCGGACGATGCCGAGCGACTTGAGCACGTACTTCTCGAACAGGGGTTCAGCGCTGCCCTTGCGCATCTTGCGCAGGAAGTACTTCTCGAAGCCGATCTTGGCCAGGTGCACCCACTTGCCCTTCTTGAACCAGTTGACATTGCGCGGCGGGATCTGCGGCAGGGCCACGAAGGCCGCACCGGTGTCGCCCATGTCGGCCAGACAGATGGCGTTCCAGGTGGCGCGCGCAGTGGCCGGGCGACCCTCCAGATCGGCGGCGAGGTTCTCGACGATGGCGCTGACCATGGTCTCGATCATGTAGCCCGTCTTGGGTGCGCCCGTGGGCACGGGCGTCGCCTCGACCGGCGGGATGGCCACGCAGACGCCTGCCGACCAGATGTTGCGGTAGGCCTTGCTGCGCTGGTGCTCGTCGATCAGCACGAAGCCGCGTGGATTGCACAGGCCGGGCACGGCCGCCACGGCATCGACCCCTTTGAAAGCGGGCAGCATCATCGCCAGCTTGAAAGCGAGCGCATGTTCGCGCTTGGGCTGGCCAAGATCGTCGAGCTCGGTGGTGTGCAGCAGGCCGGCCTCGACGCGGGTGGTCTTGGCATTGCAAACCCACTTGATGTCATGCCCGCGAAGCTCGCTCTCCAGCATGCTCTTGCTGTCCCCCACGCCACCCAGGCCCATGTGGCCGATGTAGGGCTCGCTGGTGACGAAGCTGATGGGCACCTTGTGGCGCAGCTTGCGCTTTCGAAGATCGGCATCCAGGATGAAGGCGAACTCGTAGGCCGGCCCAAAACAGGACGCCCCCGGCATGGCGCCAATGACCACGGGGCCAGGGTCTTGGAGAAAGCGCTGATAGTCGGCCCAGAAGGCTTCTGCGTGGTCCACCGTGCAGACCGAGTGCGTGTGCCCGCCACCCCCGTGGGCCGCCGGACCGGCGCCGGGCACCTCGTCAAAGGCGAGCTTGGGGCCGGTGGCGATGATCAGGTGGTCGTAGTCGAGCGTGCTGCCGTCGCTCAGCGTCAGGCGACCGGCCTCGGCGTCGATGTGGGTGGCCAGTTCGGCCCGGTACTGCATGCCCTTCGCGCTCAGGACTTCGGCGGGATTGAGGGTGATGTCGCCGCGCTCGCGCCAGCCCACCGCCACCCAGGGGTTGGACGGCACGAACTGGAAGTAGGGCCGCCCGCCCACGACGGTGATCGAGGCTCGCGTGCCAAGGCGTTCATGCAGGTCGTAAGCCGCCGGCAATCCGGCGATGCCGGCGCCCAGGATGACGATGCGGACGGGGGGCGATGTCGTGCTCATGTCGGCTCTCCTTGCTGAAGCACATGCAGACGGTGGCGATAGGCCACGTAGTACAGCGTCGGGATCACCACCAGCGTGAGCACGGTAGAGACCGCGATGCCGAAGACGAGCGAGATGGCGAGCCCGTTGAAGATCGGGTCGCTGAGGATGAAGAGCGCGCCGCCCATGGCCGCGAGGCCGGTGAGCACGATGGGCCGGGCCCGCGCGATGGCGGAGTGGCGGATGGCCTCGGCAAAGGGCACGCCGGACCGCAGCTGCAAGTTGACGAAGTCCACCAGCAGGATGGAGTTGCGCACGATGATGCCCGCGAGGGCGATCATCCCGATCATGCTGGTGGCCGTGAAGTTGGCGCCCAGCAAGGCGTGCCCCGGCATCACGCCGATGATGGTGAGCGGGATGGGCGCCATGATGATCAAGGGCGTCAAGTAACTCTTGAACTGCGCGACCACCAGCAGGTAGATCAGCACCAGGCCCACCGCATAGGCGGCGCCCATGTCGCGGAAGGTCTCGTAGGTGATCTGCCACTCGCCGTCCCACTTGAGGCTGTAGCCGCGCCAACCGTCCTGCGGCTGACGGATGAAGTGCTCGGCCACGGGCTGGCCGTCGGGCGTCTTGATGGCGGCCAGGTGGCTGCGTGCCTTGGCCATGCCGTAGAGCGGGCTGTCGATGGCGCCGGCGGTGTCGCCGACGACGAACTCGACCGGCATCAGGTCCTTGTGCCAGATGGGCTGCTCGCGCTGCGCGTCCACGCGCTGCACCAGCTCGCGCACGGGCACGAGCGCGCCGCTGCTCGAACGCACACGCAGTTGCAGCAGGCCATCCAGGTCGCCCTGGGCCTCGGGCGCGCCTTGCAGGCGCAGCGGCACCGGATAAAAACTACCCTCGCGCAGCCAG
>CALMQC010000162.1 GCA_937871895.1 uncultured Roseateles sp.
TGGGCAAGTACTACGTGCCCAAGCTCGGCAGCTTCATCGTCTACCTGCTGATGATCGGCTTGTTGCTGTGGCGCCCGCAGGGCCTGTTCTCGCGCGAGGGCGGGCGATGAGCGGCGTGCAGCAGGCGCTGCGCGCGCCGGTGCGCTGGCGCGTGTGGGAGATCGCGGCCTGGGTGCTGCTGTGGGCCGCGCCCTTTGTGTTTGCCTCGCATGCGGCGCTGATCAACGAGATCGCCATCCTGGCGCTCTTTGCGCTGTCGCTGGACCTGATCCTGGGCTACGCCGGGATCATCTCGCTGGGGCACGCGGCCTTCTTTGGCGTGGGCGCGTATGGCGCGGCGCTCTTTGCCAAGCATGTGATGCCGGACCCGCTGCTCGGCCTCGCGGTGGGCACGGCGGTGGGTGCCCTGCTGGGCCTCATCACCAGCCCCATGATCGCCCGGGGCACCGACCTCACGCGCCTGATGGTGACCATGGGCGTGGCCTTGGTGCTCTTCGAGCTGGCCAACAAGTTCGACGACATTACCGGCGGCGCCGATGGGCTGCAAGGCGTGGTGATGGGGCCGCTGTTCGGTAGCTTCGAGTTCGACCTCGCGGCCCGGGTTGCCAGCTTCTATTCGCTCAGCGTGCTCTTCATCGCCTTTGTGCTGCTGCGGCGCATGGTGCACTCGCCCCTCGGCGTTTCGCTGCAGGCCATGCGCGACAACCGGCCGCGTGTGGCGGCACTGGGCATGTCGGTGCAGGGGCGGTTGACGGCGGTCTACACCGTGGCCGCCGGCCTCGCGGGCGCGGCCGGCGCGTTGCTGGCGCAGACGACGGGCTTTGCCTCGCTCGACGTGTTCGACTTCCACCGCAGCGCCGACGTGATGCTGGCCCTGGTCATCGGCGGCACCGGCTGGCTGTGGGGTGGCGTGATCGGCGCCATGGCCTTCAAGGTGCTGCACGACTTGATCTCGGGCATCACGGTGCAGTACTGGACCTTCTGGTTGGGGCTGGTGCTGGTGGTCCTCGTCCTCGTCGGACGTGAGCGCTTGTTCAGGCCTTGGACATGGTGGCGGAAATGAGTGCGCCGGTACTTCAGACCCACAGCCTCGTGAAGCGCTTCGGCGGCATCACCGCCACGCAGAACGTCAGCCTCAGCGTGCGGGCCGGTGCGCGCCACGCCCTGATCGGCCCCAATGGCGCGGGCAAGACGACGCTGATCAATCAGCTCACCGGCGTGCTCGCGCCCACCAGCGGCAGCGTGGTGCTGGAGGGGCGTGACATCACGGCCCTGTCGCCCAACGCGCGCGTTGGGCTGGGCCTGGTGCGCACCTTCCAGATCAACCAGCTCTTTGCCTCGCTCACGCCCACGCAGGCACTGGCGCTGGCGGTGTCGAGCCGGCGCGGTCTGGCGCACCGCTTCTGGCGGCCGCTCGGGCAATCGAGCGAAGTGGCCGCGGATGTCGAAGGCCTGCTGCAGCAGTTCCGCCTCACCGAGCTGGCCGAGCGCCCGACGCGCGAGCTGCCCTATGGCAAGCGGCGCTTGTTGGAGATTGCACTCGCCGTGGCCCTGAAGCCGCGCGTGCTCTTGCTGGACGAGCCCGCAGCCGGTGTGCCGGCCGGTGAGCGCGGCGACATCTTGGCCACCGTGGCCGCACTGCCGGCCGATGTGGCCGTGGTGCTGATCGAGCACGACATGGACCTCGTCTTCAGCTTTGCCGACCGCATCACCGTGCTCGTCAACGGCGCGATGCTCACCGAGGGCGCACCCGACGAGATCGCCGCCGACCCGCTGGTGCGCGAGGTTTACCTCGGCGACACCAGCATCACCAGCGGGGCTGCCCATGGCTGAGGCCTTGCTCGTCGTCGAAGGCCTGCGCTGCGGCTATGGCGAGGCCGTGGTGCTGAGCGATGTGTCCTTCACCCTCGGCAGTGGCGAGTCGCTCGCCTTGCTCGGCCGCAATGGCACGGGCAAGACGACGCTGATCGACACCCTCGTGGGCACCACCAAACGCCATGCCGGCAGCATCCGGCTGGCCGGCGTGGATTTGCACAACCTGCCCGTGCATCAGCGTGCGGCGGCCGGCATCGGCTGGGTGCCACAGGAGCGCAATATCTTCCGCTCGCTGACCGTGCACGAAAACCTTACGGCCGTGGCGCGGCCTGGGGCCTGGACACCGGCGCGTGTGTACGAACTCTTCCCGCGCCTCGCGGAGCGCAAGCAGAACCTCGGCAACCAGCTCTCGGGTGGCGAGCAGCAGATGCTGGCCTTTGGCCGCGCCCTGGTGCTCAACCCACGCCTGTTGCTGCTGGACGAACCGCTCGAAGGCCTGGCGCCGCTGATCGTCGAAGAGCTGCTGCGCGCCATCCGCCGCGTGGCCCGCGAGGAGGGGCTCTCGTCCATCCTCGTCGAGCAGCACCCGCACCTGGTGCTGCCTGTGACCGACCACACCGTGGTGCTCGATCGCGGCAGCATCGCCTTCCGCTCGCCCAGCGAGCCGCTGGTGGTGGACGCGAAGCCGCTGGACGCCTGGCTGGGCGTCGGCCGGGCTTAGGCGGCGCGGCGGCGCCGCTGCCAGCCCATCACGCCCGCCAAGCCGCTGAGCATCATGGCCACCGACGCCGGCTCGGGCACAGCGCCCACCTGCACGCTGGCGGCGAGGTAGTTGACGTCGATCAGGTCGGCCTGGTCATTGGCAAACGGGAAGCCGCCGCTGGCGCTCAGGCTGATGGGGCTGGTGCCATTGGCCTTGGCCGTGAAGTTCAGGCGCGCGATGCTGAAGTCGCCGGTGGGCAGTGTGGCCTTGATGCTGTTGAAGTAGACATCGCTGAGTGTGCCGCTGGCGTTGTCGATCAGGCCACCGGAGCTGACGAACTCCCAGGTCACGGTGTCGATGACGACGCTTTGCAGCGTGAGCACGCTGGCGTCGAAGCTGAGGTTGAAGCCGCCGCCGATGACGCGGTCGGTGAAGCCCGTGCCGGTGACGTCGATGACGATGCTGTCGCCGGCATCTGCCGTGGTGGTCGAGGGCGAGAGCTTCAGGGTGCCGCTGGCGTGCGCGGCGAGGCTGGCGGCAAGCAAGGTGGCGGCCAGCAGGAGGGGCTTGAGGGTCATGGAGTGCTCCTAGAGGGATGAGGGTGGGACGAGGGTGACGAAAGGGCTTCAGAGTGCGCTGCGGTGCCAGGCCGACGGGCCTGGCCGCGTGGCGAAGAGGCGCCGCACGATGGCCAGGTCGAGCGCGTTGACGCTGCCGTCGCCGTTCAGGTCGGCGCGGCTGGCGCCCCGGCTGCCGAAGGCGGCCTTCACGGCGGCGAGGTCGAGGCTGTTGACGATGCCGTCGTTGTTGACGTCGGCGTCGCAGGCGTCGCCATAGCCGTCGCCGTCGCTGTCGCGCTGGTCGGGGTTCTTGACGTTGATGCAGTTGTCGCGGCTGTCGGGGATGCCGTCGCCGTCGGTGTCGGTCTCTTCCAGTGCGCGTTGGCTGCTGGCGCCTTCGCCCGAGGCCACGCGGACGATGAAGTTGCCGGTGAAGCCGCCCAGGTCGATGCTGCCGTTGCCATCGGCATTGAGCAGGGTGCGGCCGACCTGCCGGCCGGTCTTGGGGTCGATGGCGACGACCGTGACCATCTCGGGCGCGGGCAGGTCGGGCGGGCACAGCAGGCAGGGCTGCTTGGGCACATTGACGAAGGCCCGGCCACGCAGCACGCTCAGGTTGACGGTGCCGAAGGTCCAGGGCGCATGCGTGCGCAGCTGGACGGTGGGGTCGCCGAGCAGGCTGTAGAGGTTGAGCTGCTGGCGCAGGCCCTCGACGCCGACCGGCGCGCCGTTGTCGCTGGGGTGCAGGTTGGGCGTGCTGCCCGAGGCCACGGCGGCGATGTAGGCGCGGCCATGGTTGAGCAGGTCGCCGAGGCGCCGCACGGGGGTGCTGCCGCCGAAGCTGGGCGCGAGGCCGGGAAAGAGCGCGTCAAAGAGGCCGATGGCCAGGTGGCCGTTGTCGCGGGTGCTGCTGTTGCGCGAGTCGCCGATCACGGCGAGCGCGCCGTCCACCTTGCGCACGAAGTTCTCAGCCCAGTAGGTGGCCGAGGGGCTGGGGCCGTAGCCGCTGCCGACCTTGTTGGCCGGCAGGTCCACGGTCTCGTTGTCGAAGATGCCGCTCGCGCAGTTGATGCTGAAGACGACCGGGTAGCGGTTGTCCGTCACCGAGATGCTGTTGACCTGGCTGTCGCCAAAGCCAGGGTCGCCGAAGCCGTACCAGCTGCCGTGGTCGCGGTGGTAGAGCAACGCGGTGCCGGCGTTGACGGCGCTGACGATGTCGGTGCCATTGCCGGTCCAGCTGAAGCCGGGCTTGCGCAGGTCGGCCGGCACGGGTGCCCCGCTGCGGTAGGTGGTCGGGTTGGCGGAGGGCAGCGTGGTGTAGATGCGCTGCACCGCGTAGCCCTTGCCCACGGCATGGTTGCGGATCTTCTCGGTCACCTCGACGAACCAGCGTTCGTCCTTGGTGCCGCTGCTCTCGAAGAAGGAGGCAAAGGTCAGCCTGGAGTAGAAGTTCTGGCCGCCTGGATTGGCGGGCGGGAAGTTCTCGTAGCCCATGACCTTGTGCGCCATCGCGGCAGCCTGCGCGAAGGTGTCCACCGGGAAGCGGCCGATGCCGATGGTCGGCACGGTGGTGGCGGTGGCGCCCGGCAGGAACTGGCCGTACCAGATGTCGCTGGCGTTCTTGGCTGAGTTGTAGGTGTTGAGCTGGTCGTAGTGGGTGGGGATCTTTTCCGAGTCGCCCAGCAGCAGCAGCCACTTCGGTTTGACGACGCGACTGTTGTAGAAGGCCGCCACCCAGTTGCGGATCTGCTCGGCCGTGGCCACCGCCGGGCCGCCCGAGATGACGCTGGTGCTGATCACCTGGGTGCTGATGCCGAGCGACTCCTTGTGCGCCGCGAAGGCGTTGGCCACGGTCAGGAAGTCGGGGTGCGTGACGATCAACAGCCGTGCGCCGGACAGGGCCTGGCCCAGGTTGGGGTCCACACAGCTCAGCTTGAGCTGGGCTTGATTCAGCGCGTACTTGAGCACCGGGTGCGGGGCCTTTTGCAGCGCCTCGTCGACGCTGTCAAAGGCGCTGCGCACCGGCGAGGTGGCCAGGTGGTCGATCTGGAAGCAGGGGCCCGCCGCGTGGTCCACCTGCACCAGGTAGCTGTCGTACCAGGTCAGCTCGCCCGTGGCCGGGTCGTAGCCATAGGGCATGAAGTTGAAGCTGTCGATGTTGGCGTCGCCCTTGAAGAGTGAGTTGCGCGGCAGGCTCTCGCCGGGGTTGGCGGGGCCCTTCAGGTAGAGCGCCGGGTCGTACAGGAAAGCGGGCAGCTTGCGGTCCTCGCTGTTCGCGGTCTCGCTGGGCTGCACCGGGTAGAGCCGCGTGCGCAGGCGGCGCAACGGGCCCTCGGGCTTGACGGTGATCGAAGGCCCGTGGGTGGCCGTGACCAGGTCCAGCGGCAGCGCGAGCGGGAAGCCGGTGATCGGCAGCTCAGGCTGGCCGCGCTGCTCCACGCCGCCGCGCATCGAGCCCGCTTCGGCATCCCCGCGCGCAAAGCGCGTGAACTCGCCGTTCGGCGTCTTGACCGGGTCCAGCTTCGGGGCGCCCACCACGATGCGCACCTGCGTCACGCGCGGGCCCTCGCTGACGAGCTGGGTCGAGACGGCGGCCTGCGCCGTCATGGCGCCGCACAGCAATGCGGCGGCTGCGGCGGTGGTGAGGACTCTGGGGTGCATGGCAAGCTCCTTGAATGAGCCCGAGCCGGCCGCAAGCTGCGTTTGGCCCGGGAACACTCGTAAAGCCGTACCTGACGGTGCAAAGGGATCACGTCCCCCACGATTGAAGTCGCCGGGGGGCGAGGGCCACCGCTTGATCCACGTCAAGCGGCGCATGCGTCCAGGGGTCTTTCCGGCTTGCAGGGCGAGAGATCGTTACCTAGACTAACGATTGCCGTTCTGACAAGAGGTCGCCCATGTTTTTGCTCAACGCCTGGTACGTCGCCGCTGCGGCGGACGAACTCTCCACCACCCGCCCGCTGGGGCGCCGCATCTGCAACCAGCCCATCGTGTTTTGGCGTGATGCCGCCGGCAAGGTCGCGGCGACGGAGGACTTCTGCCCGCACCGGGGCGCACCGTTGTCACTCGGCCGGGTGTGCGAGGGCAAGCTGATCTGCGGTTATCACGGCCTGGAGATGGGCTGCGACGGCCGCACGGTGTCCATGCCCGAGCAGCGCGTGCGCGGTTTTCCGCCCGTCAAGGCGTACCCGGTGGTCGAGCGCTATGGCTTCATCTGGGTCTGGCCGGGCGATGCGGCGGCGGCCGACCCCGCCAAGATCCATCACCTGGAGTGGGCCGACAGCCCCGAGTGGGCCTATGGCGGCGGGCTGTATCACATCGCCTGCGACTACCGGCTGATGATCGACAACCTGATGGACCTGACGCACGAGACCTATGTGCACAGCGACAGCATCGGCCAGCCCGAGATCGACGAGGCCCCGCCGGCCACGCGCGTGGAAGGCGACGAGGTGATCACCAGCCGCTTCATGAACAACATCAAGGCCCCGCCGTTCTGGCAGATGGCGATGCGCGGCAACGGCCTCGATGACAGTGCCGCCGTGGACCGCTGGCAGGTCTGCCACTTCGTGCCGCCGAGCCACATCATGATCGAGGTCGGTGTGGCGCTGGCGGGCCATGGCGGCATTGATGCGCCCAAGGACAAGAAGGCCAGCAGCATCGTGGTGGACTTCATCACGCCCGAGACCGAGACCTCAATCCACTACTTCTGGGGCATGGCGCGGCGCTTCAAGCCCGAGGACGCCGAGCTGACGGCCACCATCCGCGCCGGCCAGGGCAAGGTGTTTGGCGAAGACCTGCAGATGCTGGAGCAGCAGCAGAAGAACCTGAAGGAGTTCGCAGGCCGTCAGCTGTTGATGCTCAACATCGACTCTGGCGGCGTGCAGTCCCGCAAGGTGCTGGAGCGCTTGCTGGCCGCCGAAGCGGCCGCCCGCGCATCAACTGCGGCTTGACGACGCGCGGCGGCTGCGTCGTGCCTCACGGACACGGCGCGCCTCGGCGCGGCGGCGTGCGGCGTCACGGGCGCGCACCAGGGTCGAGACACCCCAGGCCAAGCCGAGTGCCACCAGTGCGATGCCGGTCCAGGTCGCCAGCGGCATATGGCGCAGCATGCTGGCGGGCTCGGGCAACGGCAGGTTCACGCTGATCAAGCCGGCCGGCTTGCCTTCCACATAGCCAAAGCCACCGCCGCCGTTGAAGGCGACGTTCGTGCGCAGGAACTCAGGCGCGTTCTCGGCCTTGTCATGGCAGCGCAGGCAGGTCTTTTGCGCCACCACCGAGCGTCCGAAGTAGAGGCGGCGGCCCTGCACTTCCCAGTACTCCTGGGCTGCGGCGGACTTGGCATCGGCGTTGGCGGCCTCGCGGATGGCGCCCATCGCGCGCTTCTCGAACTCATTGGGGGCATTGCCGGTGTTCAGCACCGAGGCGGCGGTGAGGCGGAAGCTGGCCTTGCTGCCCGACTCGGCCACCACGTCGGCGACCTCACGCTGGATCAGTGCCGGGTTCTTCCAGTGGTAGGCCTCCAGCGACTTGGGGTCGGGTGCCATCGCGGCTGTCAGCGCGGCCACCTGGTCGGCATTGAGCGAGTACGTGGTGCGGGTCAGGAAGTTGCCCGGGATGGCGTTGTGCGTACCCACGGTGCGCACGTGCACGCCGCCGTAGCGCGAGGCCCAGCGGCCCACGTTCTCGACGAAGTCGGCCACCGTGCGCGCCTCGGACACCGACTGCATCTCCAGCAGCGAGTTCGTCCAAGACCAGATCGACAAGCCCAGCCCCGCCACGATGACGATGGGCGGTGCCCACCACAGCAGGCGGCGGCGGGGGCGGTTCGGCGTGGGGGTGTTGGACGGAGGCGTGCTGGTCATTTTTCAGGGCTCTTGCGTGGCGTGTGGGTACAGCAGGGCGACGCATTGGAGCCGGTATTGATGACGCAGGCGAGACGCAGACACCCCGAAAAGCGGGGCAGTTTTGGCACGCTGTAGCAGCTTGAAACACCTGTTGCGACTTCAGCGAGCAGTTTCAGGCGGTGAACTGCGGCGCCAGCGCGGGCGCGGTCCAGGTGAGCGGCAGCGCGTGTGGCCGCCACCAGCCTCTGAGCACCTGCAGCTGAAGCAGGCGCAGCGCGCCGGGGTGCGCGGCCTGGTCGGCCGGCGTGAGGTCAAACTCGATGCGCGCCGACACCGCCAGCTGCAGCACATGGCCTTGCTGCCAGTCGATGAAGAGCAGGCCCGCCTGCGGCCAGTCCAGCAGGTTGCCCAGGGTGTTGAACATGAAGTTGCCGACATAGTCGGGCAGGGTCAGCAGGTCGCCGCCGTCGGGAGCCTGGCTGAGCCGCGCAAAGCCCGGCCGCCCGCCGCGGTGCGAGAGGTCCAGCCCAGCCGGGGCCACGCTACCCCGGGTGCTGCTGCGGCTGGCGATGAAGAGCGTGTCGCTCGACGCGACCAGCTGGCGCGCTGCGGCGCTGAGCGTCGGCCCTTCGGGTGTCGCCTCGCCCGGGCCGGGGCCCATGCGCGGCGACGGCTGCCGGGCCTGGATGTACTTGGGGCAGTTGCCAAAGCTCTGCGCCACGGCCACGCGCCAGCTCTCGGGCCCGACGGCCACGATGGGGCCGTTCATGCGGTTGCGTCGCCGCGTGTGGGGCTCCAGGCCCAGCAGGCCGACGGCCGCGCCGGGCCGCAAGCCTTCGCGTGCCGGGTCGGCAGAGTCAGGCAGCGTGGCCACGTCCAGGTGGCGCGCATCCGGGCTGTGCACAAAACCCGGCGCGCCCGTGACCACGCTGGCCCAGGGTTGGCCGGCGTCGTCCTGTGTCGCCAGCCAGAGCGTGGGCAGCTTCTCGAACAGCTCGCGGTGCTGGTCGGGCATGTGGTCACGGATCACGCGGCGGCCGGCCTCTTCCAGCCGCTCACGGACGCCCAGGCGCAACTGCAGCGCCTGCTCGCCGGGATGGAAGGGCGAGCCCATGCTCAGGCCGCCGCCCGCTCGGGCAGTGGCGAGCGCGTCATGCCTACAAAGCCCGGCAGCGCCTCCACGCGCGCCAGCCAGGCGCGGATGCGCGGGTAGTCATCCAGCCACAGGCCGCCTTCGGGGGCGTGGGCGGTGTAGGTGTACATGACCACGTCAGCCAGGGTCGCGTGGTCCAGGGCCAGCCAGTCGCGGCCCTCCAGGTGGGCCTCCATGGTCTTGAACAGCCGCTCGGCCACCGCAGTGGGCGAGGCCTCCAGCGGCCGTTTGAAGAGCCGCGCCGCGCGCACGATGCTGGGCCCAAACGCCAGCGGGCCGGCGGCCGCGCTCAGCCAGCGCTGCACCTGGGCCTGCGCCAGCGGCTCGGTGGGCCACCAGCGGCGGCTCGCGTCGTAAGTCCCGGCCAGGTAGACGCAGATGGCATTGCTGTCGGCCAGCTGCAGGTCGCCGTCGCGCAGCACGGGCACCTGCCCGAAGACATTGCGCGCCAGGAACTCGGGCTGCTTGTGCTCGCCCTTGGGCAGGTCGATCTCGTGCTCCCTGAAGGGCAGGCCGAGCAAGGACAGCATCAGGCGCACGCGGTGCACATGGCCCGAGAGGCGAAAGCCGTCGAGTTCGATGAGGGGGCGTTGGGTCGCGGTCATGGTCCAAAGGCTCCAGGGTTTGTGGACAGGCGCCCAGCTTAGCCATTGCAATTGGTGAATGAAATGGTTCAATCCAAACTTCAGAATTACTATTTCTGCAAGACACCCATGGACCACCTCGACAACCTGCGCGTCTTTGTGGCCGTGGCCGAGGGCGGCAGCCTGGC
>CALMQC010000163.1 GCA_937871895.1 uncultured Roseateles sp.
CCCGGTGCGCAGCCAGGTCTTCCAGGTCCAGCACCTGCTCGCCCTGCGCGGCCAAGGCCTGCAACACGCGCGTCTTGGCGCTGCCCGTGGGCCCACACACCACTCGCAGCTGCAGCTGCGGGGCCTTGACCGCAATCTGCTCGATCACATGCGCCCGCCAGGCCTTGTAGCCGCCCTTGAGCTGTTGCGCATCCCAGCCCACCAGCCGCAGCCAGTTCACAAAGCTGCCGCTGCGCATGCCACCCCGCCAGCAGTAGATGAGCGGCCGCCAGTCCTTGGGCTTGTCGCGGAACAGCTCGTCCAGGTGCCGCGCGATGTTCCGCGCGACCATCGCCCCGCCAATCTTGCGCGCCTCGAAGGCCGAGGTCTGCACATAGGTCGTGCCCACGATGCGCCGCTCTTCGTCGTCCAGCACCGGGCAGTTGATGGCGCCGGGCAGATGGTCCAGCGCGTACTCGGCCGGCGAGCGCGCGTCGATCAGGACGCTGAAGTCCGCCAGGTCGGCAACGGTGGTGGGGCGGTGGGACATGGGGTAGCGAGGGCCTGTGGGATCGAGCGCGGAAGATCTGAGTGCCGCATTTTCAAGCCACGGCTCACCCACCCATAAACCCCAATGCCCGGCTGGGGCGTAGATCGTCGGTAGCGACGAAAGCCGGCCCAGAATCTGAACTCCGTTAGCCCCCTACCGATTCACCATGCCCATGCCGTCGTTGCGCCCAACCGCCCTCATCCTCACACTGGCCCTCTGCCTCACCGGCCTCGTCGGCGCCGCACATGCTCAGCCTGCTGCCGAACCCGTCGTCCCCGACACCCCCGGCTCCGGCCCCTACCCGGCGCTGAAGGAAGAGGTCGCCTCCCTGCCCGACCACGTCATCTACCGGCCCGCCAAGCTGGACGCGATCCGCCCCAAGCAGATGGGCCTCTACCTGTTCGGCAACGGCGCCTGCTCGGACGACGGCGCCAGCTCGCGCATGCACCTGCTCGAGATCGCCTCGCACGGCTATGTGGCGATTGCGCTCGGCCGCATCCGCACCGGCCCCGGGGTGACGCAGCCCATGGAGCCGCCCGGCCCGCGCCAAACCGACGCGAAGGGCCAGCCCATCTTCCCGCCGCCACCCACCAGCCACAAAGGTTTGATGTGGGCCATGGACTGGGCGCTGGCCCAGAACGCCGACCCCAAGAGCCCCTACTTCGGCAAGCTCGACCCCAGCGCCATCGCCGTCTCGGGCTTCAGCTGCGGCGGCATCCAGGCGCTGCGCGTGGCGCCGGACCCGCGCATCAAGACCGTGATCGTGATGAACAGCGGCCTCTTCGTGCCCGGCACCGGCCCGCAGCACACCGAGATGTCGCAGCCCAAGAGCCTGCTTGACCAGATCAAGGTCCCGGCGCTCTACGTGCTCGGCGGCCCCACCGACATCGCCCACGCCAATGGCCTCGACGACTTCAACCGCATCAACCACGTGCCGGTGGCGTTTGCTGACCTCAAAGGCGTCGGCCACGGCGGCACCTATATGCAGCCCAATGGTGGCAAGGCAGCGGACGCCGTGGTGGCCTGGCTGAACTGGCAACTGCGCGGCGACAAGGAAGCCGCCAAGGCCTACGTCGGCGCCAACTGCGGCCTGTGCACGGATGCGGCGTGGGAGCTGAGGAAGAAGAAGATCGACTGAGCTAGAGAATGGGGGCGTGCCGACCGCCCCTGCCGCCC
>CALMQC010000164.1 GCA_937871895.1 uncultured Roseateles sp.
GCAGCGGACACGGTGTGCATGGCGGGCTCCTCATGCTTCGGCAGTCAGCTTCTCGATGGTGTCGATGAGCTGCAGCGGGCTGAAGGGCTTGACGAGGTATTCGTCGGCCCCGGCCTTGCCGCCAGCCTCGCGGTCCCGCGCCTGGCCGCGCGCCGTCAGCAGCACCACCTTCACGTGCGCCAGCGCCGGGTCGTGCTTGACGCGCTGGCAGACCTGCAAGCCGTCCAGCTCGCCGGGCATCATCACGTCGAGCAGCATCAGGTCGGGCTGCAGGGCCTGGGCCATGCGCAGGCCGGTGGTGCCGTCGGCCGCCTCGTGGATCTCGTAGGCCTCGAACTCCAAGGTCATGTGGATGAGCTTGCGGATGTCGGGTTGGTCTTCAACGATGAGTACGCGCTTCATGGTGGGCCTCCTGGCTCGGACGGGTGATTGGGATCAAGCGGTGGTCTTGCGGCGGGCTCGGGCCATCAATGCCGCCAGGTCGCTGGCGTAGCGCTGGGCTTGGGCGATGTCGATTTGCGGGTCGGTGCTGCGCGCGGGGGCGCCGGTGGGCAGGTCGATCAGGAAGTGGCGGCTGCCGTCTTCCACCTCTTCACGCAGCTGGCCACCGTGCAGCGAGAGCACATGCCGGCAGAGCTGGAAGCCGAGCCGCTCGCGCGCGGCTTGCACATTGGGCTTGGCTGGTTTGCCCCCAGATTCAGGCTTGGCCTCGAGCTCGATGCCGCCGAGGTGGGCCGAGAACACCCCGCTGTCACGGAAGACGATCAGCGCACGCGGCCCGAGCTGGCGGTGTTCGATCACCAGGGCACTGCCACGCGGCGCCGTGCGCAGCGCCACCTCCAGGCACTCCATGAAGACACGGCGCAGCCAGGTCTCGCTGCCATAGAGCGTGGCGAGATTGGCCGTCTCGTCCTGCGACTGGAAGCGCACCTTGATGCCGCGCTGGATGGCCTGCGGTTGCAGTTCGCCCCAGACCGATTGCAGCAGCGGCCACAGCTCGATGCGGTCGGTGGCCAGCAGTGCGCCGCTGTGCCACAGGCCAGCGAGGTCGAGCAGCTTGTCCAGCGCCTGCAGCACCTCCTGGATCTGGCCCACCGCGTGGTCGGCCAGGTGGGCGACGTCGGGGTGCAGCATCGTCAAGGCCTGATGCGCTTCCTTCAGCGGCTCCCGCAGGTCGGTGCGGATGATCTCCATCAGGTTCTCGTAGGCGATGCCGGCGTCGGCCGAGCTCTCGTCCCGCAGGAAGACGAAGGCATCGTCCTTGGCCAGCCCAGGCACCACGCGGCAGCGCAGTTCGGGGATGGCCTCGCCCACCACGGAGGGCCGGCCGGTCACCGTCAACGAGGCGCTGACGCGCTGCAGCGCCGAGCGCTCGACGGCGTGGACCAGGTCTGGGTCATAGAGCTTGCTGCCGCCGGCCAGGCCGGTGCGAGAGCAAGCGTCGCCGTTGGCGTAGCGCACGATGCCATCGTGCGTGACCCAGAGGAGACCGGACTTCTGGTTCTCAAGGATTTCTGCAAGGGTGGCATGCACGGTGACCTCCTCGGTCGGGCTGCGAATCGGGTCGATTCAATTTATTTGATACAAATGATATTTGCTATCGAATCTGCTGTCCGTGAACGAATTGGCGGAATCCCGCCGCTCTCGCTCAGAGCGCGGCCGGCGTGGTGTCGCCAAAGCGTGTGGCGGGCAGCCACACGCTGAAGACGGCCCCGCCCCCGTCGCGGTTGGCGGCACACAACTCGCCGCCGTGGGCCACGACGAGGCGCCGCGCGATGGCTAGGCCGAGGCCCGTGCCGCCCGAGCCATCCTTGGTGGCGGTGGACTGCACAAAGGCTTCGAAGATCTGCTCCAGCTCGGCAGGCGGGATGCCGGGGCCGCGGTCCAGCACGTCGATGCGCAGGCGCTGGCCATCCACGCCGGCCCGCAGCTCGATGGCCGCGCCCGAGGGGGAGAACTTGATGGCATTGGCCAGCAGATTGCGCAGCACCTGCTGCAGGCGCGCTGCGTCCACCAGGGCCACCAACTCCTGGTCGCCGCCGCGCACGCCGAGGCTGAGCTGTTTGTCGGCCAGCAGTGGTTGCAGTTCGGCAGCCACCTCGCGCAGCAGCGGGCGCAGGTCCTGCCGCTCGGGATGGAGCTGCTCTTGCGTGTGCTCGATCTTGGAGAGGTCGAGCAGGTCGTTGACCAAGGCCAGCATGCGCTGGCCAGCGCTGTGCACGTCGGCAAACATCTCGGCCACGCGGGGCTGCGCGCGCGCGCGGACCTGGCCCAGCTCCGAGAAGCCGAGGATGGACTGCAGCGGGGTGCGCAGCTCGTGGCTGACGTTGGCGATGAACTCGGACTTGGCGCGCGAGGTCTCCAGCGCCGCGTCGCGCGCCGCACGGGTGGTGCGCTCGGCCTCGCGGAACTCCGAGATGTCCATGAAGGCCACGACGATGCCGCCGGGCCGGCCGTCGGTGCCGGGGAAGCTGGCCTTGCTGATGAAGAGGTCGCGCTGGCGACCGTTGGCGTCGCGCCAGACCGCCTCGTAGTGGCGCTCGCCGCCTTGGGCCATCAGCTGGGCATCCATCTGGGCGTGCAGGGCCGAGGCCTCGGCCGAACACTCGTGGCGCGCGGGCTGGCCCAGCACGGCCTCGCGCCGCTGGCCGGTGAACTGCTCCCACGCGGGGTTGACGTCCAGGTAGCGGCGCTCGCCGTCCAGCACGGCCATGGGCAGGGGGTTGCTGGCCAGCAGGCTGCGCGCGAAGCCGAGCTGGGCGCGCAACTCTTGCTCGCTGGCCTCCACGCGTTGACGGGCCACATCGAGCGCCTCGCGGGCCCGCTCGCGCGAGCGCAGGCTGGCCGCTGCGGCACGTGCCAGCAGGCCCAGCGCCAGCGCGGTGGTCAGCGTCAACAGCAGGGGGCTGCGCGCTCGTGCCCACCAGCGGTCGTGGATCTCGTCGATCTCGGTCTCGACGACCACCAGCAGCGGCCGCTGCCGCAAGGCCCGGAACGCGGCCAGGTGGACGCCAGGGCTGAGGCCGTCACCCTCCCAGGCGCCAAAGTCTTCACCGCCACTGACACGTGCCAGCGCGGGCAATTGCGGCTGGCGCATGCCCACCTCGACCCCGCTCTCCAGCGTGGCGGCCATGAACTCGCCATCCAGGCGCATCAAAGCGGCCGCACTGGCCGAGTCCGCCAGCGTGACCTGCTGGAAGTTGGCAAAGGCGTCCGGGTTGAGCAGGGCCAGGGCCCAGCCGGATTCACCGCTCGGCAATCGCACGGGCCGCGCGAACGGCACAAAGCCCACGCCTTGCGGCACATGCTGGTCGAGCCCCGAGAGCTGCCGTGCCGCCACGAAGCGGCCCACCACCTCGCCGCGCCCCTGCGGCCCCGCCGCGCTGGCGAGGCCGAGCCGCACCAGGTCAACGAACACGCCCACATCGGCGGCGTCCGACGCGGCCAGCACATGGCCCCGTTCATCGAGCAGGGCCACACCGCGCAGCGTGGTCAGCGCGGCCAGGCTCTGCTGCATCAAGGGGCGCAAGCCTTCGGGCGACACGCCACGCGCCGCAGCGTCGGCCAGGCCGTTGAGCGCGAGCATCACGGAGTCAAGGCTGCGCGTGGCGTGGTCTTCGAGCACACGGGCCAGCAAGGCCTGACGTTCGGCCTGCTGGTCCCGCATCACGCGGTATTCGCGGGCCAGCAGCAGTCCTGCGGCCAGTAGCACGAGCGCCGGCACCAGCCAGCTCAGCAAGCCCAGCGCACGGCTGGCTGGGACCCGCCAAAGCGAGACCAGCGGCTCGGGGCCACGGACGGCTGTGGCAACCGCTGGGGTGTCCATCACCGTCCCCGCACGATCTCAGACAGGCCATGCCGCTTGGCGGCCCACTGCAGGCGCCCGTCTTGCTGAATGCGCGCGACGAAGTCGTCCACCTGCTGCGCCCAGGCATCGTCACCCGGCTTCACCGCGTAGGCATAGGGCAGCACATGGAAGGGTGTGGGCGGCGCCACAAGGCGAGCCCAGTCGGCGTTGTCGAGCAGCCGTCGGCTGTAGGGGTAGTCGGTCATGAACACGTCGACGCGCCCGGCCTCCAGCTCGCGCTCGCGCGTGTCGGGCGGGCGGATCACGACCATCGTGGCCTGCTTGAGCGCAGCGGCCATCACGGGTTCCATGAAGGTGCCTGCCTGCACGGCCACGCGCACGCCGGGGCGGTCGATGTCCTCCCAGCGGGTGATGGCACGGCTGCTCTTGGTCGTCACGGCATAGATGTCGCTGGCCAGATAGGGCCGCGAGAAGCGCAGCGCCGCCACGCGCTGCGGCGTCATGCCGACGGCGAACATGGCCACGTCGCACTTGTCGCTCTTCAGGTCGTCGATCAAGCTGGCGAACGAGGACTCGACGTACTTCAGTCCCAGCTTGAGGTCGGAAGCCAGGGCTGCCGAGAGATCGATGTCGATGCCCGAGAGCTGGCCGGTGCGCGCATTGCGCGCACTGATGCCGTAGTAGTCGGTCCAGATGCAGACGCGCATCTCCTGCGCACGCTGCACGCGGTCGGCCACCGGGCCGGCGATGGCGCTGGAGGTGGCGGTTTGGCTGGCCAAGCCCAGGCCGAGAGCGGCCATCGCGAAAAGGGAACGAAACGGCGACATCAGCGTGCTCATCACAGGTCTCCTTGGCGGAAGTAATCGGGCTCGCGCAGCAGGTCGCGCGTCGGTTTGCAGCATTGCGCAGCGGGTGCGGGCTGCACGGTCTCGCGGTCGGCCATCTGGGCAAAGCTGGGCTGGGTCAGGTTGACCCAGTCGCGCAGCGCGATCAGGCCCGGGGCATTGGCCAGGAAGGTGGCCACGATCTCGGGGTCGAAGAGCCGGCCAGCCTCGGCCGCGAGCATCTCCAGCGCCACCTCGTCGTCATAGGCCGGGCGGTAGCAGCGGTCCATGGTCAGCGCGTCGAAGAAGTCCACGACGGCCACGATGCGGCCCGACAGCGGGATCTCGGCACCCTTGAGCCCGGCCGGGTAGCCGCCGCCGTCCCAGCGTTCGTGGTGGTGCAGGGCCACCTCGGCGGCCAGCTCGAAAAGCGGGATGTTGGAGTGGCCGAGGATGTCGGCGCCCATGCGCGGGTGCGCGGACATCAGCTGGCGCTCCTCGGGGGTGAGCTGTCCCGGCTTCTTGAGCACGTCGTCGGCGATGCCGATCTTGCCGATGTCGTGCATGGGCGCGGCCAGGCGCAGGTGGCGGGCCACCGGGGTCGGCACCCCGAGGTCGCGCGCCAGGGCCTCGGCCAGATACCCCAGGCGCAGGATGTGCACGCCGGTGTCGCCGTCGCGCAGCTCGGCGGCCACGGCCAGGCGCATCAGGGTCTCCAGGTGGGACTGCTCCAGGTCATGCAGCGCGGTGTTGCGCTCGCGGTAGACACGCCCCAGGTCGGCCAGCAGACGCTCCATCTGGGCCGTGGCGCTGGCAGCAAAGGCAAAGGCCGCGTCGGGCGCTGGTGGGGCGTCCGCCATCGGCGGCTCGGGGAAGCGCTCCGACACCACGAGGCTCGGGCGGGGCGGGGGCGGCAGGGGATTCATCCTCGACTCCTGGGGCTGGGGTGCGACGTATTGCCGCCGCGTGAAGCAAATATATCAATTTGGCAGATTGCATCACCTCGAATCTCCCCCGCAGCATCGATAAATTCGGCAAAATGTCTCGCGTCACTTGTAGAGGCTCTGCCATGCCAACGCCCGCACCCGAAGTGCTCGCCCCCGCCGTGGGCGACGACACCTGCTCCACCACCGAAGCCGCCCAATGGCTGGGCATGGCCGTGCGCTCGGTGCAGCTGATGGTGGACCGCGGCGACCTGCAGGCCTGGAAAACGCCCGGCGGCCACCGCCGCATCTCGCGCGCCTCCATCCGCGCCTGGCTGGCACAGCGCGGCGCGGGCGGGCCTGCCACCCAGCCCGGTGCCTTGGGCCCCGCCACGACGCGCAGCTTTGGCGCCACGCGCCCGGCCGACCTGGGCGCCGCCCCGACGAGCAGCCGGGCGCCGCTGCGCATCCTGCTGATCGAGGACTCCGCCCACTTCCAGAACCTGGTCAGCCTGCTCGTCAAGCGCGAGCTGCCCGACGCCGAATTGCACGTGGCGGCGGACGGCATCGGAGGCCTCGGCATGGCCGGCCGTCTCGACCCCGACCTGCTGCTGGTGGACATCCTGCTGCCGGGCATCGATGGCGCCACCTTGATCACCGGCCTGCGCTCCGACCCACAGTTCGCGCGCAGCCGGCTGATCGTGGTCACGTCGCTCGACGAGTCCCAGCGCGCGCCTTATGCCTTTGCACTCGATGGCGTGCCCGTCGTGCACAAGCCGCAACTCGTGCGCGAACTGCCGCCGCTGCTGGCCCCCTTCAAGCCGCCGCAATGAGCGCGCGGCTGCTGCTCATCGAGGACGACAGCTCGATCGCGCGCTTTGTGGCGCTGGCGCTCGAAGAGCTGGACGTGGACCTCGTCACCGCCGGCACCCTGGCCGAAGCGCGCGAGCAGTTGGCCCAGCAGCGCTTTGCCGCCGTCATCACCGACCTGATGCTGCCCGACGGCTCCTCCATCGAACTGATGGAAGCAGGCCATGCAAGACAGGGCGCGCCCTGGATCGCCTTCAGCGCCGGCCTGACGCCCGAGCGCCTGGCCGCCCTTCACGAGCTGGGCGTGCGGCAGACCCTGCGCAAGCCAGTCTCACTGACGGCCTTGATGGACGCCGTCAGCAGCGCCCTGCAATCAAACCCCACCACCGCCCCCGTGGCGGAACCACCGCCGCCTGCCCGCCGCACGGCCGCCATCGACGAACACTTCGCGGGCGACGCGGCCATGTTCGAAGCCTTCCTCGGCGGCTGCCTCACGCGCTTCGCCGATGACCTGCAGCGCGGCCACGCCGCCCTGGCCAGCGCGGACCTGGCGACGCTGCGCCACGTCAGCCACGGGCTCAAGGCGGTGCTCAGCCTGATCGGCGAGCCCGCGCTGGCCCAGCACGCCCGCGATCTGGAAGACGCCTGCGCCGCCAACGAGCCGGCCGAAGCCGCGCGCCACTGGCCGCCGCTCGCCCAAGGGCTGGAGGCCCTGCGCCGACAGGGGCGCTGAGCCCCCCAACCTACAAAACTTTGCACCGCCGCCACATCGAGCGACGGCGCGCTTGGCATGCTGGTGGCTCCTGCTGACGCGCCACCCATGCCCCTCGACCGCCGCCACCTGCTGACCGCCACGGTGATGGCTGCCTGTGCAGCCAAGGGGCTGCGGTCGGCGCGCGCTTCGATGCCCGGCGCCGCCCTCAGTGCCGACGAGCGCGCCCACCACGCACTGCAACGCCTGGCCTACGGCCCCACGCCGCAGGACGCCGCCGCCCTGCGCGAGCTGGGCCCCGACGCCTGGCTGGCCCGCTGGCTGCAGGCCCAGCTCCAGCCCGAGCCTACGCCGCT
>CALMQC010000165.1 GCA_937871895.1 uncultured Roseateles sp.
CAATCGTGCCCACGTTGACGTGCGGCTTGGTGCGTTCAAACTTGCCTTTTGCCATCTTGCGCTCCTGCGGCGAACTTGTTCAGACAGAGAAACAAAGGAAGGGGAAAGGTGGTGCCCATGACGCGGATCGAACGCGTGACCTCTCCCTTACCAAGGGAGTGCTCTACCACTGAGCCACATGGGCATCGACACGGGTTTGACGGCACGACCAGCAAACCGGTATCGACGCTGAGAAAAGAACCACAAGCCTGGAGCGGGAGACGGGAATCGAACCCGCGTCATTAGCTTGGAAGGCTAAGGTTCTACCATTGAACTACTCCCGCACACTTCCAAGGCAGAGCCTGGAACAAGCTTGGTGGAGGAGGCTGGATTCGAACCAGCGTACGCAATGCGGGCAGATTTACAGTCTGCTGCCTTTAACCACTCGGCCACCCCTCCTGGAGCGAGCCCGCCACTATAGCACAGGCCCGTGTCAAGGCAAACGCGCCCTGGCGGGGTGCGGCGAGCCCGAAGGGCTTCAGGGTCGTCGGCACAGGCAGTGCGCCCAGACGGTGCCGACCCAGGCGCCGTCCCGCCCCTGGCGCGCGGCCGCCTGCAGCAGTGCCGCTTCGTCCTGCCAGCCGGCGGGGAGCAGGTCCTGCAGCCCCGGTGGCGCAGGCTCGGCCAGCAGCGGTACAGCGCCGTCCACCAGACGCGCGAGCCAGCGCTCGGTGCGGCCGGGCTCGCGCTCCAGGTAGGTGACCATGGCTGGCGCTGTGAGCTTGGCCAGTTCGGCGGCGGATTGCACGGCCGCTTGCAGGTTGCCCAAGCCGTCGATCAGTGAGCGCTCCAGCGCCTGGGCGCCGGTCCAGACGCGCCCCTGGGCACTGGCGTCAATCTCGGCGGGCGTCTTGCCGCGCGCGCCGGCGGCCTGGCGGATGAAGCTGTCGTAGATCTGGTCAACGCCTGTCTGCAGCAGGCGCTCCATGCGCGGATCGAGCGGGCGACGCAGGTCGTAGGCGCCCTTGAGCCAGGTCGTCGTGGTGCCGCCGGTTCGCAGCGAAAGCTTGTCCAGCAGTCCCTCGGCGGTCGGCAACAGGGAAAAGACCCCAATGGAGCCGGTCAAGGTGCTGGGGTCGGCGAGCACGCGGTTGGCGCCCATCGAGATCCAGTAGCCGCCAGACGCAGCCACATCGCCCATCGAGACGACGACGGGCTTGCCCGCCTGGCGTGTGAGCTCGACCTCGCGCCGGATCAACTCGGACGCGAAGACGCTGCCGCCTGGCGAGTTGACGCGCAGCACCAGGGCTTGGATGCCCTCATCCTCGCGCGCCTGCCGGACCAGGCGGGCCGTGGAATCGCCACCCACACGGCCAGGGCCGGTCTCGCCGTCGACGATCTCACCCTCGGCGATGACGATGGCGACATTGGGCTTGGCCACCGGCCCTGCCTGGCGCGCCAGGTAGGACTCGAAGCCAATTTGACGGAAGGACTTGGCCGCCTCGTCCCGCCCGGCATGCTGGAGCACCAGGGCCCGGAACTCATCGCGGGTCTTGAGGCCGTCCACCCATTTGGCCGCCAGCGCCAGAGCAGCGGGTTGGCCCCCGGCCTTGGCCAGACGCTCGGGCAGCGCGTCGATCAGGCCGGTGATGTCGTCCGCCGTCAGCTGGCGCGCAGACGCCAGCTCACCGACGAACCGCGACCACAGCTCGCCGTACAGCGCCGTGTCGGCCTCGCGCGTGGCGGCGCTGGGGGCGTTGGCGGTGTAGGGCTCGGCTGCGTTCTTGAAGCTGCCGACGCGCATCACGTGGGCCTGCACGCCCAGGCGGTCCAGCGCGTCCTTGAAGTAGGTGCGGTAGCCACCGAAGCCGTCGAGCATGATGAGGCCGAAGGGGTGCAGGTGGAGCTGGTCAGCATGCGCCGCCAGGTAGTAGCCCTTCTGGCCCAGGTGCTCGGCATAGGCCAGCACGGGCTTGCCGCTGCGCTTGAAACGGAGCAAGGCGTCGCGCACCTCATGCAGGCTCGCCAAGCCAACGCTTGCGAGCTCATCGACATCCAGCAGCAGCACCGAGATCTTGGGGTCGGTCTCGGCCAGCTCCAGCGCCCGCAGCACGTCGCGCAGCCGGGCCTGGCGCGGGACCGCACGCCCCTGGAGCTGGCTCAGCGCCCGCTGCCGGGCACTGCCTGCGTACTGCTCGACCAGCGCGCCATCCAGGCGCAGCACCAGCGCCGTGCGGTCGGCCAGCGGCGTCTGGCCCCGCGTCCACCACAGCAGGGCGAGCGCGGTGAGCACCAGCAACAACAGCAGATTGAGCAGTGTGCGGCGCAGGCCGTCCAGCACGCGCCACAGGCCGACGAACAAGGCGCCAAAGACTCGGAGCAAAGGCTTCATGGGCAGCAGGGCAAGACCGGGACGGCTGATTCTGTGCGCTTTCTCGCGGGGCGCTGCGCCAATCCTGGCTAGCATCCGCCCACCCACCAGCCCCAGATTGCGGAGAGATGGCATGCAAGAGTGGCTCCGACGCCTGAACGACGTCTTCCCGGTTCGCTATGTGAGTTGGCTGGTCTGCGGCGTGCTCGCGGCCTACTTTGGCGGCCAGTGGCTGGCTCACGGCGCGCCCCCGTGGCCGGCGCTGGCGGCCGTGGCGCTGACGGGCCTGGGCTTCCGGGACCGCTTCCAGGCCAAGCGTTCGGTGTTGCGCAACTACCCCGTCATTGGCCACCTGCGCTATTTGCTGGA